>JAIDXU010000073.1 GCA_029058455.1 Paramuribaculum sp. | reverse complement strand
CGATAATCCGTTTGTTTATGAATAAGTCGACCGGCAACCTGATCTTCACCCTTACTCCGGCCCGCAGCATTGAAGATATAGTCTCATCCCACACCGGAGGAAAGATATTTATAATTACCGACAGCAATTGCCTTGATCTGTGTGTCAGACCTTTGCTGGCCGAGACACCGTCGCTCGAAAAGGCGCGGGTAATCGTTACCGCTCCCGGCGACGAAAATAAAAATCTCACTTCGCTCACTCAGATATGGAGCGAATTGCAGTCGGGTGGAGCTACGCGCAATTCTTTAGTTATAAATATAGGTGGAGGTGTGGTCACCGATATGGGTGGATTTGCCGCGGCTACTTTCAAACGCGGGGTGGAGATGGTCAATGTGCCTACTACACTTCTTTCGGCTGTCGATGCTGCCGTGGGTGGTAAGACCGGTATAAATTTCAACGGATTTAAAAATGAACTCGGCTCGTTTTATCCCGCCAATGAGGTAGTGATTTCAACATGCTGGTTTGACACGTTACCACATGAAGAATTGCTTTCGGGTTATGCCGAAATGCTGAAACATGGTTTGCTTGAAGGGGATGAGGAGATTAATATGCTGCTCGATTATGATGTAGCGGAGGCCAATGCCGAAAAGTTGCTCCCCCTCTTGCAGAAAAGTGTGGAGGTAAAGCGCAGGGTAGTGGAGGAGGACCCCTATGAACATGGTATCCGCAAGGCTCTCAATCTCGGCCACACAGCAGGTCATGCGTTTGAGTCGCTGGCTCTTAATTCAGGCAGGCCGGTGCCTCACGGTTATGCCGTGGCGTGGGGATTGGTTGTCGATTTGATTCTGTCACACATGCAGCTCAAATTTGACTCGATGTTGATTCACCGTCTCGCTTCGTTTGTGAAGGCTCATTATGGAGCTCCGGCTATAAGCTGTGACGATTATCCCGAGATTATCAGGCTGATGAGTCATGACAAGAAAAATGTAACTCCCGACAGGATAGTTTTCACTCTGCTGTCAGAGCCGGGTAAGGTGGAGATAAACCGGGTGGCTACGGAGAGTGAAATTAAATCGGCGCTCGATATAATGCGCGATTTGCTCGGCTGCTGATCAGTTGAGAGCGAGCTGGTCGAGCGGCTCCGGAATAGGGAGGCCGGGCAGTTGGTCGTCGATAGGTGTGGTATAGGGCGTTTGCTCTGCTGTGTCAGAGGTGCCTGACTTTGCCTGACGCGAGTATTTGGCAAAGGCGTTGGCCATGCGGGTGTGATAACCTCTGCGGGCGTATGACGGACCGTTATAATGTCGGGCGAACTCGGCCCAGTTTTTAGCCTGAAGGTATTTCACATAGTCACATTTTGTTATAAGTCGTGCGAAAAGTTCAAGCTGATCACGCTCGCTGCGGCTCATCAGCTCCACAAACTGTTGGGGAGATTCGGTGTCGCACAACTTCCAGTTAAATCCGCCTATCTGGAACATGCCCCAGAATGTGGCATAGATGGCGGTTTTTTCGTCAATGTCACATGCGCCGTTAAATCGGGCGTGTTGGGCAAGCTGATGGTTGCCGTAGCGCGTCACATTGGGTTTGGCAAACACTTCGGGGTGTGCGGCACGCTGATTTCCGAGATTAACGCCATGTTTCCCTGCAAACCGCTTAAACATCGTGAGGTCGAAGTTTATTACCGGCAGACTATCCTCCACAATGCCGAGATGATCTTTGCCGGCCTCGATTTCCACAATGGCTTTGAGAGCCGCGACTTCCACACCGAGTTCGGCGGCTACCTCACGATAGTCGGCTTCGGTGAGCCGGGAGGCGCCGAGGCGTGTGTGTTCGTCAGCCACGAGAGTGCTGTCGCCGGGTTCCGGTTCGAGCGGTTCGACCGACCTGTCTTCCGGGCCTTGAGCCTGAGTGGTACACCCGCATATTCCCAGATAGACTCCGGCAATGAGTTTAACCGGTTGTTTCATAGACAATGGGTTTTAGCCGCCTTCCGACAGCGACCCGCCGGCAGAAGAAATCAGGCGGTGTCGCTGTCATGAAGCGGTTGGTTGCAGTAAGATAATGTTACTTTTTGAGATCGGCCACTTTTTTGAGAGTGAGCTTGATCTGCTCATAGAATCTCTCAACAGCGGGGATATACATCATTTCGCTGGGCGAGTGAACATTGCGCAATGTCGGGCCAAACGAAACCATGTCGAGATGGGGGTATTTGGTGAGGAACAGACCGCACTCCAGTCCGGCATGGATAGCCTTGACAGCGGGAGTTACGTTATAGAGTTCCTTGTAGGCGTCGCGGGCAATTGCGAGAATGGTTGACTGCATGTTGGGCTGCCAGCCGGGATAGCCTTCACCATGTTTCACTTCGGCACCGGCAAGGAGGAAGAGGGCTTCAACCTGGTTGGCGATGTCCCATTTGCGTGAGTCAACAGAGCTGCGCTGAGAAGTGGTAACAACGATTTGGTTGTTTTCCGCCATCTTCACCGAAGCAAGGTTGGTGGAGGTTTCAACGAGACCTTCGAGGTCACGGCTCATCGACACTACTCCGTGAGGTGCGCAATAGAGTGAGCGGATAAGTTTGGTGGAGGTTTCGATGTCGATGCAGAACTCGGGCTGATCCATGCTTTCGAGGCTCAGTTCGAGTGTGGGCTCGAGGTCTTTGTATTCATTGCCGATTGTGGCAACATATTTGTTGAACTCGGCCACGATTTCCTCTTTCTTGGAACCATGCACACCAAATACTGCATGAGCTGCGCGGGGAATGGCGTTGCGGAGGTTGCCGCCGTCGATTTCGCTGATCTGCACCTCATGTTTGAGTGAGATGTTGAAGAGGAAGCGGGCGAGCAGCTTGTTGGCGTTGGCTCTGCCGAGATGAATGTCGCCGCCTGAGTGACCGCCCTGACCTTTGGCTACGTCGAGACGGAAGTAGCGGAAATCTTTGGGGGCAAACGAGCGTGAATAGGTAAAGAAAGCCTGGGTGTCGACACCGCCGGCACATCCTACAAACAGCTCTGCGTCATCTTCAGAGTCGAGGTTGATGAGAATGTCGCCGTCGATCATTCCCTCGCCGATGCCGAAAGCACCGGTCATGCCGGTTTCCTCGTCCATGGTGAGGAGCACTTCAAGCGGGCCGTGAACCACGGTGGGATCGGTAACGATGGCGAGAGCTGCGGCCATACCGATACCGTTGTCGGCGCCGAGGGTGGTGCCGTGGGTCTTTACCCAGTCACCGTCAACATAGGCGGGTATGGGCTGATTTTCGAAGTCGAAGCTCTTGTCGTTGCTTTCGCACACCATATCCATGTGACCCTGAAGAATGACTTTGGGTGCATTCTCATGGCCCGGGGTGGCGGGCTTGGTGATGGCCACGTTGCCTACTTCGTCGGTCTTGGCTTCGAGGCCGTGGGCGGCAGCGAAGTCAAGAACAAACTTGCGGATCTTCTCCTCTTTTTTAGAGGGGCGGGGCACTTTGGTAATCTGATCGAAGATTTCGAATACTCTCCTTGGCTCAAGTTCTTTTACTGTCATGATTGTAATGTATCAGTTGGGGTTGGTTCGGCGTCTGCGGCACGGCTGAAAAACCGGCTGAAGTAGCCGAATGAAAAATTATGTTAAAATTTTAAGGATTCAGCTCACTAAATTACAAAATAATTTCTGAATATGGCAAATATTCAGGCTAACTTTCTTATATTTGCACCGCAATTGGCTGTTTTGGCAAAATTTTGCGCGTTGACGGCCCCTTGCAGCGACATTTTCCGGCTCTCAGGAGCTGTATTTTTTAACGTATTATCACAATTCAATTTCAGATATACAAACAATGAAATTCTCAGCTTTCGCTAACTGCTCTCTTCTTGCCGTGGCTTCGCTTCTGGCAGGCTGCGCAAACAATCAATCATCCTCAACCCCTGATGCAGTAGCCACAACTCCGGCCGCCACCCAGCCCACCACTCTCAACATTCGTTTTATTGACAGTGACTCGATAGCAGCGCACTACAATCTTGCAAAAGATTTTCAAGAGGTGTCGATCCGTGAATATTCCAAGCTTGAGAATGCACAGCAGTCAAAAGCCGCCGCTATTCAGAAGCTGGCTGCCCAGATTGAAGAAAAAGCCCGCAACAACGGCTATCTCTCGGAGGCAAGCTATAATGCCGATATGACCAAACTCAACCGTATGCAGCAGGAGGCTCAGACTTCGATGGCCGCCATGCAGCGCAAGAGCGAACAGGAGCTTATGGAACTTCAGCAGGCTCTTACCGATTCGATCAATTCGTTTATCGCCGATTATAATGCTACCAAAGGTTATGACGCTATTCTCTATAGAGCAGCCGGCGTTTATTTCAACCCCGCGCTTGATATCACCAAAGAGATAATCGAAGGTCTCAATGCCCGTTATAACAAAATCTCCGATACCAAATAATTGCTGTTCGATAAAATATTTGAGGACATAAATAATCAGGGTCGAGTCTTGCTGGATTTGCCCCTTTTTATTTAGTTTGTATTCGTCATAACTATTTTATGGTCAGATAAGGAGCCTCATGAAAAGAACGTTATTATCATTGCCGGAACTTTGACTTGGGAGGAGAAAAAAATGAAAACACACATTGTGCTATTATTGATTGCCTTTTCGGCAATCTGTTGTGAGGCTCACAACAGGATAAGTGGTTATGTGATGTCAAATTCTCTTGACAGTCTTGATTTCGCAATAGTTCGGGTTCTGGGCCCTGATTCGGCTTTGGTGGCACACGCGACGACTGACTCGATTGGCCATTATGACATCAGGGGCATTAATATAGAAACCGGATTTATTCATGTGTCTTCGTTTGGCTATGAACCTGAATTGAGGGCAATCCGTTTTTCGGACAATGACCTGATATTGGATTTTAGATTGGCGCCTAAATCGCAGCAGCTCAATGAAATTGTGGTTAACGGCAGTAGAATTACAAAGACATCCGACGGACATATCACCGCGCTGCCTACCAAAGAGGAGAAACGACATTCGTTTGGTGGAATTGACTTGTTGGCCAACATGATGATTCCCGGAGTATCGGTTGATCGTTCATCGGGTAAGGTCAGTGCTGTTTTTGGCGATGTCACGCTCTATATCAACGGCATTAAAGCTACGCTTCAGGAAGTTAAAGCGCTGAATGCCGGGGATGTTATTCGGGTTGAATATTACGATGCGCCTACCGGAGCGTATATCGGTGAAAATGCCGTTGTAAACTATGTTGTTAGGGAGTACACAACGGGATATTTCGGAGAAATTTCCGCAGACCAGAAGTTTGGATATTGGGACGGAACATATGGTTTTGCGTCAAAACTATCGCACAACAACACCTCCGTTCAGTTGATTACAGATTATAATTTCAAACGTTCGCAATCAGACAGAAAGACCGGATATACCAACTATTCTCTGACAGACGGTATTGTGAGGGAAGATATAGCCGGACTGGATGGAAATACAAAAACAGGCAATGGCAAGGTCTACGTTGACGTGACTAATAAAACGCAAGAGAGGACTCTTCGCGGAGCGGCATGGTTTAATTCTAATAATACGCCTGAGTCTTCACAATGCGAGTTGGTAAATGGTTTGTTGCAAAGCAAAAGAACTGTTGACAATCTGTATCAGGGCGGACTGCGTATTTTTCAGCGATACAATCTTCATGGTAAGCAGACTGTTGAGTTTAACGCCGGCGCATCTTTCACCAAAAATGATTACTCCTACTTGTTTGAAAACACCATGTCACGAATATTCAGTGAATCATCAAATAAGTTGTGGAATGCAGATATTACCGCGGTATATAACAAAATTTTCAGCCGAGGGAATTCTATTGCTGTAAAGTTTATAGACTTCTATAAGAACAGCCGGGTAGATTACAAATATTCCAACATAGATTATTCGACATTATGGAGTAATGAAGAGATTTTGTTTATTCAGTATATGCACCCTTTATCGAAAGCAGTGAGGTTGTCCATTCAGCCCGGTTTCTCGGCGCTGCAATATAAACAAGACAGCCGGGAGCAGATTTCAACTTTCTCGCCAAGATTAGGTGTGCGATGTTCTGTAAGGTTACCTCGCAACATGTATCTTATGGGAACGGTCAACGTAGGCAACTCCTTCCCCAATATAGCCGGCCTTACGACTGCTGAAAAGAGTGTTAACGACTACCTTATAATGCGAGGTAATCCTGACATCAAGAACACAAAACTATATAGTACGATGTGGGTTTATGGCTGGAACACGCAGAAGTTCGGTCTGCAGGCAATGGCCCAGTACCAATATAACCACCATATACCTGTAAGTTCCTACCGGCAGGAGGGGAATCATATTGTAGAAAGTTGGACTACTGATGAAAATGCCGGCTATTTCAATTCAAACATTTCTTTATCCTATCGTCCGCAACAAAACTTATCGCTTATGCTATCCGGAGGATATAATCGCTATGGTTATACTGGTTACCAGTCAAGCAGTGCAGAGAGCTTTGACGGCAGATTCGAAATCGTTTATTATTGGCGGGATTTTGCATTTTCAGGCAACGTGTCTTCTCCGCAGAGGGTGATGGGTATGGATTTAGCCAAAGTGAGCACTCCCTGGCAGTATGGATTGGCGATCGGTTACTCAGTAACTTCATGGAAGTTTGAGGCGGGTATCAACAATCCGTTCCTGAAGGACAACAACTATTGGTTTGTGTCATTTAATCCTGCGTATAATTACAATTATAATCTTCGATCACAGTCAGCCGGTTGTCATGGCTACGTCAAGGTGATGTTTAGCTTCGATGGCGGCAAAAAGCTTCAGCACACGGAATTGAAATACGACGACGAAAAGACTGAAAATGCAATGATTAAAATTCGTCAATGATGACATATAATGATAAAGAGATAATTTACAAATCCGGAGAATTATCGGACAGCAATAATGCCAGATTAATCAATTTCTGATTGGAAGATAAACCGTCAGCGGCGTATTCCCGAGACTTAGGAATACGCCGCTGAAGTTAGATGGGTTTGACTATGGGGATTGAATTACATATCGGGCTTTGCAATGGGGCGCCATGTGCGGGCAAGACCGCCTTCGCCGGTTTCCTTATAGATTGAGGGAAGGTCGTGGCCGGTCTGTTTCATAACCTCAACCACGCGGTCGAACGACACACGATGGGTGCCGTCGGTAAAGGCTGAATAGATGTTGCTGTCAAGAGCGCGGGCTGCGGCATAGGCGTTGCGCTCTATGCAGGGAATCTGCACCAGACCGCATACCGGGTCGCAGGTCATGCCGAGATGGTGTTCAAGACCCATTTCTGCGGCATATTCGATCTGAGCGGGTGAGCCTCCGAAGAGCTGGTTGGCGGCTGCGGCGGCCATAGCACATGCAACACCTACTTCACCCTGGCAGCCTACTTCGGCACCGGCAATCGAGGCGTTGTGTTTCACAATGTTACCGATAAGACCGGCTGTTGCGAGGGCGCGGAGTATTCTCGCTTCGGAGAACTGGCGGCTTTTCTGAAGATGATAGAGCACGGCCGGCACAACTCCACACGATCCGCAGGTCGGTGCGGTTACGATTACTCCGCCGGCAGCGTTTTCCTCGCTCACAGCAAGCGCATAGCTGAACACGAGGCCACGGCTCTGGAGGTTGGTCTTATAGCCGGAGGCACGCACATTGTAGCTCACGGCGCGGCGGGTGAGTCCCAGCGGGCCGGGGAGCACTCCCTCAGAATCGAGACCACGCTCAACGGCGGCACACATCGTAGCCCATACCTCATGGAGAAAATCCCATATCTCAGGACCTTCGCACATCTCCACATATTCCCAATAGGTCTTGCCGGTGGTTTCACACCAGTCCATTATCTCGGTAAGAGTGTTTTTGTCATACACATCGGGGGTGGTGAGTTCCGATTCACCTTCCTCAACAATCTGTCCTCCTCCAACACTATATATCACGCGGGTTTCAGTGACATTTCCCTCTTTGTCGAGAGATTCAAATTTCATGCCGTTGGGATGGAAAGGAAGGAATATTGTCGGTTCCCATACCAGATCGACGGGAGCCACCGGAGTTAGAGATTCGAGTATCGCGGCGTCGGTCATGTGACCTTTGCCGGTGGCGGCAAGGCTACCGTAGAGGGTAACTCTAAATGAAGAGGCGTCGGGATGAGCTTTGGCAAACATTGTGGCAGCACATCTCGGACCCATTGTATGGCTTGATGAGGGGCCGGTGCCTATGCGGTAGAGTTCACGGATTGATTTCATGGATATAGGTCTATAAGATTGGTTTTAGAACAAGGAGTGGAAAAAGAAATCCGGAGCCCGGTCAATAAATGTTGACTGAGCGCCGGATTTCGCTATATCATTATGGTATTATGCGCTCAATCGCGATAGAAACGCATAAGGCGGTTGTCGATTTTGTCGTTGCCCTGAAGTATGCGGGGCAGGAGGTTGTTGAGCACTACTGCGCCACGCTGACGGTTGAAGTTGTTGGCGCTTTCGAGGTAGTTGTAGGGACGGCCGCTGTTGTCAACGTTGATGATCTGGAACACTACAACACCGTTGTTTGCCTGAAGAGGACCAACAAGTGAGCCGGGCTGAGCTGCGGCGGCAGCACCGAGAATGTTGCTCTCGTTATAGCCCATGCCTGAGATGATGGCCTGACCGAAAGTAACATTGGTTGTGTCGACTTCCACACCCATGAGGTTGGCATAACCTTTGAGGTCGTTGGCTTTGCCGGCATATTCCGAAATCATCTTCTTGCTCTTGAGGTCGCTGAGCACTTCAGCACGGAGGCCCTGGTTGAGCTGATTGTCAGAAGCGGGAATATAGTCGTCATAGATATTGTCGACAGCCACGGCGATGAAGTTGCCTGAGGTTTCGTCACCAAACACGGGTGAAACTTCACCTTTCTTTGCTTCCATAGCCCAGCGCACGGCCTGACGGCTGCTGTTGATGCGGTTGAGCTGGGGAGTGGAGGCGCTTACGAACGCGGGAACAGAAGTATAACCGGCAGCGGCAGCGTTTTCGTTAAATGCGGCAGCTGTGTTGTTTTTGTTAACAAAGTCGCGGAGGGCGGCGTCAAGTGAGTTGACTGTGGCGCGTGAGGGCTCTACGGTGTAGGTTACAACAGCGATGTCGGCTACGGTTACGGGAGCTTTGCGCTCGTTGAGGCGGATAATGCGTGCGCCCTGAGTGATTACGGTGTCGGGAGTGAAATAAACGCCGGTTGAAGCGCTGCGGAGAGTTTCAGCCATTGTAGTGAGCTGACCGTCGGAGAGCTGCATCCACACGTCGCTCTGGTGAGCCTGAACAGCGGGATTGTTGGTGGCAAGTGAGTCAACGGTGATGAGGCTGTTGTTGAGCAGAGCGATAACAGAGTCAACTTCGTTCTTATTGCCGGTCATTACGATAAAGTCGATGTTTACAGAGTCGACTTCGGCAGTCTTGCCAAACATCTTGGCGAGAGTGTAGTCGTTGCCTACATGGCTCACGAGACCAACTTCACCAACTGAAGCGGTATCGGCAAAAGCTTTGATACGAGCGTCGGTGAGGGCGCTGAGGGGCGAGCGCTGGCGACGTACTACAAATTCGGGTTTGTCAGAGAGACCTTCGGTGTCGGGCTGCATACGGAGAGAAACAACGGCGTCTTCAACAGCCTGCTCGGCAGCAAGAAGGTCATCCTGGCTGGGCACGATGGGCACTGCGATATAGTTAACGGAACGCTGCTGCTCGTCAATGCGATAGAGTTCTTTGTTTTCAGACCATTTCTTGTTGACATCAGAGGGGGTAACCTCAAATTCGTTGTCGGCAAGAGTGGCATAATCTTTCTTGGCATAGGCCATGAGGCTTGTCGAAGCATTCTCATCATAGAGAGCTTTGGCGTCGAGCACATTGGCGGTGATGGTGCCGTTGAAGAGATTGGCGAATTTCTGACGGAGAAGGTTCATCTCCATTTCATCCTCAAGAGCTTTCCACACGGTCTGGAACTGAGCGGCGGTAGCGGGGTCGAGGTTGTATTTGGCGGGGTTGGTGGCCACGTCGAGCAGCTGAGCGGCGCTTTCAACACCATATTGCTGCTGAACAAACATGTTGACGTAGGCGCTTCCGTTTCCTACAAGCACGTCGCTGAGCTCCTGTTCGGTAACTTTGAGGCCCAGTTTTTCCATTTCCTCTTTCATGAGGGTTTCCTGAACCATTGTTGAGAGCACCTGCTGCTGAAGCACGGCGGGATCTATATCCTGACCGGAGTTCTGAGCCTGTTGTGAAGCTACTTGAAGACGAGCTTGAAAGTCATTGACGTCGATTTTGTGACCTGAGATCTTGGCCACTGTTGTGCCTCCTCCGAAGAGAGTGCGGCCCGAGGTGAAGAAATCACCGATGATGAAGGCTAAGAGAGCCAGACCGATGATTGTGAGCAAAAGCACTGATTTGCTTCTGATTTTTTCTAAGGTTGCCATTTAAGTTTATAAAAGGTTGCGTTTTTTTAATGCGTATTTGTGTAACGCCATACTTCACCCGGCAACATTCTTAATACCAACCTATATTCTTGACTTATGATCGTTTTGTAACGGTCAATATGTTTAAAATCAGGTTGTTATCAGAATTGAGGGCAGAAGCAGGCAAGCGGTGACCCTAAAGCCAAACGCTTTTAGCGCACAAAGATAATCAATTTCGGCCTAAAGGCAAAACTTTTGGGCGACAATCACAATCCGAATACTTTTTTCACCTCATCGACCATGTCGGTGGCTTCCCATGGGAAGAGAGTCACTTCATAGGTTTTTTCGCCTTCATAGCGGGAGGTGAAATGTTTGGTTGCTTTGGTAACCGGGCGACCCAGATGGCCGTAGGCGGCAGTCTCGCGATAGATGGGGGTACGCAGATTGAAACGCTTGTCAATGTCGTGGGGGCGCATTGAGAATCCCTCCATTTCTTTAACTTTCTGAGATATTTCGCCGTCGGTGAGATTGACATGCGAGGTGCCGCGGGTATCGATATACAGACTTACGGGCTCTGCTCGTCCGATGGCATAGGCTACTTCGACCAGCACTTCGTCGGCTACACCTGCGGCCACGAGGTTTTTGGCTATGTGGCGGGCGGCGTAGGCTGCCGAGCGGTCGACTTTCGACGGATCTTTGCCCGAAAATGCGCCTCCGCCGTGGGCACCGCGGCCTCCGTAGGTGTCGACAATGATTTTACGGCCTGTGAGACCTGTATCGCCGTGAGGGCCACCTATCACAAATTTACCGGTGCGGTTTACCAGCAGTTCCACGTCGTCGCCTATCATGGCGGCTACCTCGGCGGGAAGGTCGGCTTTTACACGGGGCAGGAGCACATTACGCACATCTTCCTCGATTTTGAGGCGCATACGCTCGTCGGCTTCGGCCTGAGTTTCACCGGGGAGGGGAGTGACAAATTCATCGTGTTGGGTGGAGATTACTATTGTCGTGACCTTTACGGGCTTATTGTCGGGAGTATATTCGACTGTAACCTGACTTTTGGAGTCGGGGCGCAGATATGTGCGGGTAATGCCGTGGGGATCTTGCCATAACATTTCCTTTCCTTCGCGACGTATGTCGGCAAGAACTTCCATGAGCTTATGGCTCAGATAAATGGGGAGAGGCATATAGGTGTCGGTCTCGCGACATGCATAACCGAACATCATGCCCTGGTCGCCGGCACCCTGTTCTTCGGCTGACTCACGTTCCACGCCGCGGTTTATGTCGCCGCTCTGCTCGTGGATGGCTGTGAGGATGCCGCATGACGAGGCGTCGAATTGCAGTTCGCTGCGGTTGTAGCCAATTTCATCAATCACTTGACGCACCACTTTGGGCACGTCGATATAAGCGTGGCTCTTGACTTCGCCCGCAACAACAACCTGGCCGGTTGTTACCATTGTCTCACAGGCAACCTTGCTTGTGGGGTCATGGGCGAGAAAAGCGTCGAGGATGGCGTCGGAAATTTGATCGGCCACCTTGTCGGGATGGCCTTCCGACACTGATTCGGAAGTGAATAGATAGTTCATTTTGTTTATTAGGGTTATTGGTCTGATTGGTCTAATTTGACTGATTGGTTTATTATATAAGGTGTAAAATAATCGGGGCGGCTGCCCGGTTTGGCTGCCGCCCCGATCTATGGGGTGATATGTAATGCTATGGGATAGTCACGCTTCGATTCATGTAGAACAGAGTCAGCGTGAGCAGTTTTAGCATTTTTTAGGGTGGTTGCAAGCAGCCAAATTTGTCCACCGCCACAAAGGTAGTGACATTTTTTCTAACCTGCAAGCCGCCGGGAATAAAACCGCTTAAGACGGATTGTTTTTATCAGATGCCGAGGTCGGCCTTGACAGCCTCGACCTTCTTTTCGGCGTCGGCGTTGGCGCGGGCATAATCGGCGGCTGAATCAAGATGGCCTTTGACTTCGATATAGAATTTGATCTTGGGCTCGGTGCCTGAGGGACGGATTGACACTTTCGTGCCGTCTTCGGTGAAGAATTGCAGCACATTGCTTGTGCAGGGGAAGTCGAGCTTGGTCACAGTGCCGGTTGCGGTTTCGGTTGCGTTGAGCGAGTCATAGTCTTTAACCAACACAACCTTGCTGCCGCCGAGCGATTTGGGAGGATTGGCTCTAAATTCTTTCATCATTGCCTGAATCTCCTCAGCGCCGGTTTTGCCTTTGCGCACCACGCTTACTCCGCACTCATGGCTAAAGCCATATTTCATGTAGATGTCCTGAAGCATGGCGAGGAAGTCCATGTCTTTATCTTTGGCCCATGCTGCGATTTCGGCCATGAGCGAGATAGCGCTGACAGAGTCTTTGTCGCGGCAGAAGTCTTCGGCGAGGAAGCCGTAGCTTTCTTCACCGCCGCCGAGATAGCGGGCGATGCCTTCCTGCTCGCGGATGATGGCTGCGATCCATTTGAAGCCGGTATAGCAGTCATACATCTTCACATTGTTTTTGTCGGCAATGCTCTTGATGGTTTCGGTGGTTACGATTGTCTTTACGATATAGTCGGTGTCTTTCAGACGGCCGAGTTCCACGTTGCGTGTGATGATGTAGTTGAGGAGAATCATCACGATCTGGTTGCCGTTGAGAAGCACATATTCGCCGGAGGCATCGCGGATCACGCAACCGATACGGTCGGCGTCGGGGTCGGAAGCCATAACGAGATCGGCGTTAACCTCTTTGGCTTTGGCGATAGCCATTGCCATTGCTGAGGGAACTTCGGGGTTGGGTGAGGCAACGGTGGGGAAGTCACCGGAGGCCACATCCTGTTCGGGCACATGGATAATGTTGGTGAAGCCGTAGTTGCGCAGTGAGTCGGGCACGATCTTCACACCGGTGCCGTGGATAGGGGTGTAGACAATCTTGAGGTCTTTATGACGGGCGATTGCGTCGGGGCTGAGTGAGAGTTCCTTGATGGCGGCGAGGAATTTGTTGTCGATTTCCTCACCGATAATCTCGATGAGATCTTTGTTGCCGGCAAACTTGATTTCCTCAACACCCTTGATGGCTTCAACATTCTTGATGATGTTTACATCGTGGGGAGCGATTACCTGTGCGCCGTCGGCCCAATAGGCTTTATAGCCGTTATATTCTTTGGGGTTGTGGGAGGCTGTGATGTTGACACCGCTCTGGCAACCGAGCTCGCGGATGGCAAACGATAGCTCGGGGGTGGGGCGGAAAGAGTCGAACAGATAAACCTTTATGCCGTTGGCCGAGAAAATATCGGCAACGATTTCAGCAAAACGGCGTGAGTTGTTGCGCACGTCGTGACCAACCACAACTGAAATCTGGGGCAGATCGCTGAAAGCCTCCTTGAGATAGTTGGCAAGACCCTGGGTCGCAGCGCCCACGGTATAGATATTCATGCGGTTGGAACCGGCACCCATCACACCGCGCAGACCGCCGGTGCCAAATTCGAGATCTTTGTAGAACGCGTCGATGAGCTCGGTTTTGTCTTCATTGTCGAGCATACGTTTAACCTCGGCACGGGTTTCTTCATCATAAGCGTCTGAGAGCCATGTGTTGGCTTTGGCCACCACTGAGTCGAGAAGCTGTTTGTTGTCGTTATTTTCCATAATGGTTATTGAAATTTGATTATGTAATTATCTGATAAAATCGCGGGATGCATATAGTTGTGCGCCCAACTGCAAAGTTAAAGTTTTTTTTGATTATGTTAGCAATCACAATAGATATTCTAAAGCATAAATCCTCAAAAAAACTGTTGCTTCGTTGACGGTTAGTCTCTAAGAAACTCTCTTGGGGGTTAAAAATCACGGCTCTTTCATTTAAACTAAAATAAAGAGCATATCTTCCCTTACCCGGTTCAGTGCGAATCGGGTAATTTTTCT
>JAIDXU010000072.1 GCA_029058455.1 Paramuribaculum sp. | reverse complement strand
ATGTAATCTATACCGAAGAAGCCCTCAAGGCATGTGTGGAGCTTCCCGAGCGCTACATGAGCGACCGCTGTTTCCCCGACAAGGCTATCGACACTCTCGACGAAGCAGGTTCAAGAGTGCATATTAAGAATGTCAATACTCCCAAAGAGATTGAGCAGCTTGAACAACAGATTGCCGAAACCTCTGCTAAAAAGGTTGAGGCAGCCCAGAATCAGGACTTTGAGAAAGCCGCCTCCTTCCGCGACAAGGAGCAGCAGCTCAAACGTGATCTCGACGCCGCCAAGATGAGATGGGAAGAGCATATCAACGCCCATCGCGAGACTGTAGACCGCGAGCAGGTAGCCGAAGTGGTTGCGATGATGACCGGTGTGCCCGTTCAGCGTATCGCCACCGCCGAAGGTCAGAAACTTCGCAACATGACTCCCGATCTCAAGAGCAAGATCATAGGTCAGGATACTGCCATTGAGAAGATTGTAAAAGCCATCCAGCGCAATCGTCTCGGCCTTAAGGATCCCAACAAACCTATCGGCACATTTATGTTTCTCGGTCCGACCGGTGTGGGCAAAACACATCTCGCCAAGAAGCTCGCCGAATATCTCTTCGACTCAGCCGACACACTTATCCGTATCGACATGAGCGAATATATGGAGAAATTCTCGGTGTCGAGACTTGTTGGAGCGCCTCCGGGATATGTTGGGTATGAGGAAGGCGGTCAGCTTACCGAAAAGGTACGCCGCCACCCCTATTCAGTAGTTCTTCTCGACGAGATCGAGAAAGCTCACCCCGACGTGTTCAACCTCCTGCTTCAAGTTATGGATGAAGGCCGCCTCACCGACTCTCTGGGGCGCCGCGTTGACTTCAAAAACACCATAATAATTATGACGTCGAATATCGGCACCCGCCAGCTCAAGGACTTTGGCAGTGGTGTAGGTTTCAACACCCGTACCGTAGACAAAGACTATACCCACGAAGTGCTCCAGAAAGCTCTCAACAAAGCTTTCTCGCCCGAGTTCCTCAACCGTATAGATGACATCGTAATGTTTGATTCACTCGATCGCGAAGCCATCTTCAAGATCATTGACATTGAACTGGCCGGATTCTACCGCCGCATGGAGGCCCTGGGTTATACACTCTCGATCACTGACGAGGCTAAAGATTTCATCGCCGAGAGAGGTTATGACGCTCAGTTCGGCGCACGCCCCCTCAAACGTGCCATCCAGAAATATCTCGAAGATGAGCTTGCCGAACTGATTATCTCCGGATCATTGCCTGAAGGCAGCCGCGTTGACGTAACTTTCGACAAGGATGAGAAAAAAATTGTCATGACACCGTCACAGCCCTCCAGTGCCGAATCTGTCAACCCGTCCGACAATTCATCTCAGACTGAGTCATAAAACCGACTATATGTCAGTCAGCAACTGAAAAAATGTCACACCTTACGTGTGGCATTTTTTTTGCTCGTTTGTTATATATAAGGTCGGCAAAAAAATCCGGCCATCATTAACTATAAAAACTTATAAACTCAGATATATTATGACAACACCCCGACAAGGCACCATTGGTGTTACAACCGACAACATTTTTCCGGTAATCAAAAAATTTCTTTACTCCGATCACGAGATCTTTCTGCGTGAGCTGGTGAGCAACGCTGTTGACGCCACCCGCAAGCTAAAGACCCTATCATCGTTCGGCGAGTATAAGGGAGAACTGGGCGACATGAATGTAACCGTAATTGTCGACAAAGAAGCGGGCACCCTTACCGTGAGCGACCACGGTATCGGCATGACCGCTGAAGATATTGACAAATACATCAATCAGATCGCTTTTTCAGGAGCGGAAGAGTTTTTGGCAAAATATAAGGATACCGCCAATACAATTATAGGCCACTTCGGACTCGGCTTCTACAGCGCCTTTATGGTTGCCAAGAAAGTGGAAATCAGATCTCTTTCATATAAAGAGGGAGCCGAACCGGTGAAATGGGAGTGTGACGGAAGCCCTGTGTTTAACATCGACACATGCGACAAGACTACCCGCGGCACCGATGTTATTCTCTATATCGATGACGAAAACAAGAAATTCCTCGAGCAGGGCGAAATCGATCTCCTGCTTAAGAAATATTGTCGTTTCCTCCCCGTGCCTGTAATTTCAGGCAAGGTTAAGGAATGGAAAGACGGCGCTATGGTCGACACCGACAAAGACAATGTGATCAACAGCACCGAGCCTCTTTGGACCCGCAAGCCCTCTGAGCTTACCGACAGCGATTACATGACCTTCTATCATGAGCTCTATCCCGGTCAGGAAGATCCCCTGTTCTGGATTCATCTTAATGTCGATTATCCTTTCACTCTAACCGGAGTGCTATTCTTCCCCAAGATCAAAAATAATCTTGAGGTGCGCAAAGACCGAATCCAGCTCTAC
>JAIDXU010000071.1 GCA_029058455.1 Paramuribaculum sp. | reverse complement strand
TATGTGTATAAGATACTGATCAGTATCTCACTCGTTTAGCAAGGAGTGACGATGAGTCGTGAAAATTTTTTCGCAATAGGTTAGGCCGATTGATGCATTTTAACTAACTTTGCGAATAATCCAAATTCAACATTTTCAAGCCATGTCAACAAGCAGCCTCGTGAGCATCGCCGACATTTCGCGCGATGAAATTCATGACCTTATAGAGCGGGCACGCTATTTCGAGCAGCACCCTAATCATAAGGTGCTCGACGGCAAAGTGGTGGCCACTCTGTTTTTTGAGCCCTCCACCCGCACACGTCTCAGCTTTGAAACCGCTGTCAATCGTCTCGGCGGTCGTGTAATCGGTTTTTCCGACGCCGGCACCACCTCCACCTCAAAAGGTGAAACCCTCAAAGACACCATCAAGATGGTGAGCAACTATGTGGACCTCATTATCATGAGACACTATCTCGAAGGAGCTGCCAGATATGCCACCGAGGTCACCGACACTCCCATAATCAACGCCGGTGACGGTGCCAATCAGCACCCTTCACAAACAATGCTTGATCTCTATTCCATAAGCAAGACACAAGGCACTCTCGAAAATCTCACCATCACAATGGTGGGTGATCTGAAATATGGTCGCACCGTTCACTCGCTGCTTATGGCCATGAGATATTTCAAGCCAAAATTTATTTTCGTAGCTTGTCAGGAACTTCAGATGCCAAAGGAATATCTTGACTTCTGCCGCGAAAACAATCTTGAATACGAACTTCACAGCGATTTCTCGGAAGATGTTATCAACCGCACCGACATTCTATATATGACCCGTGTGCAACGCGAGCGCTTCACCGACATAATGGAATATGAGAAGGTGAAAAACCTCTACACTCTCCACAACGATATGCTGGCCAACGCCAAGCCAAATCTCAGAGTGCTTCACCCGCTGCCCAGAGTCAACGAAATTGACCGCGACGTTGACGACAACCCCAAAGCATATTATTTCGATCAGGCGCGCAACGGCCTCTTTGCCCGTCAGGCAATTATCTGCAAAGCCCTCGGCATTGACATCTATAAAGCTGATAAAGATGAACAATAACACTCCTAAAAAAGAGCTTGCCGTGGCTGCTCTGGCCTGCGGCACAGTGATCGACCATATCCCCTCCTCACAGCTTTTCAAAGCTGTGAAGATATTGGGCGTGGAGAATCTCGACACCCATGTGACTATCGGCAATAACCTGTCGTCACACCGTTTCGGTAAAAAAGGCATCATCAAGGTTGCCGACGTGTTTTTTCCCGAAGATGTCATTAACCGTATCGCTCTTATCGCACCCAATGCAAAAATCAACATTATCCGCGATTTTGAGGTAAAAGAGAAAAGACCCGTCGAGCTCCCCGACGAGATTATCGGATTGGTGAGATGCAGCAACCCCAAGTGCATCACCAATAATGAGCCGATGAAAACCAAATTTGAAGTTGTAGACCGCGACGATGTCACCATCCGCTGCCACTACTGCGGCCAGAAGGTGAGAAGTTGCGACGCCAACATCATTGACTGATCGTTCTCAGGACATGAAACAGGATTGGAAACCGGGCACAATGGTCTATCCCGCTCCTGCGGTATTGGTGAGCTGCGCCCACAACGGCCGCAGCAATCTGCTCACCGTAGCGTGGACCGGCACTATCTGTTCGTCACCGGCGATGTGCTACATATCGGTGAGACCGGAAAGATACAGCTACGATCTTATCCGCAATTCGATGGAATTTACAATCAATCTCACCACCGAAGCGATTGCCCGCGCCACCGACTGGTGTGGCGTAAGATCGGGTCGCGATTACGACAAATGGGCAGAAAGCGGTCTTACTCCCGAACCGGGAGTAATGGTCGGCAGCCCCTCGGTAAAAGAATCGCCCCTTTCCATCGAGTGCCGGGTTAAAGAAATAGTCAGTCTCGGCAGCCATGACATGTTTATAGCCGAAGTGCTCAACGTAAGAGCCGACGAAAGTCTGATAGACCCCGCTGACGGCGCTTTCCATCTCGAGCGCGCCGGTTTGATGAGCTACAGCCACGGCGCTTATTTCTCACAAGGAGAGATGCTCGGCAAATTCGGTTGGAGCGTAGCCAAGACCAAAGCCGGCGTCAGCCGCACTCATGGCGCCGCCTCCCGACAAACCCTCAAGAAAAATTCATAACATTACATATAAAGCAATTCCAAAAAAGAAAATTACTATGGAACGTGACACTAAAATTTTCAATCTCATTGACCTCGAACATTTGCGTCAGCGCCGCGGCATCGAGCTGATTGCCAGCGAAAACTTCGTAAGCGACCAAGTGATGCAGGCAATGGGATCGTGTCTCACCAATAAATATGCCGAAGGCTATCCCGGCCACAGATATTACGGCGGTTGCGGTGTGGTTGACGAAGTGGAGCAACTCGCCATCGACCGGGCAAAAGAGCTCTTCGGAGCTGAATATGCCAATGTGCAGCCCCACTCGGGCGCTCAGGCCAACATGGCAGTCTTTATGTCGGTATTAAACCCCGGCGACAAATTCATGGGTCTCAATCTGGCTCACGGCGGTCACCTCTCACACGGAAGCCCCGTAAACTTCTCAGGCCTGATGTTTAAACCGGTGGAATATAACGTTAATGAAGAAACCGGCCGCATAGACTATGACAAAATGCGCGAGGACGCCTTGCGCGAACGTCCCCGTCTGATCGTGGGCGGAGCAAGCGCCTATTCCCGCGAATGGGATTATGCTTTCATGCGCAAGCTTGCCGACGAAATAGGTGCTATCTTTATGGTCGACATGGCTCATCCCGCAGGTCTTATTGCCGCAGGTTTGCTTGACAATCCCGTGAAATATGCCCACATCGTAACCTCCACAACCCATAAGACACTTCGCGGCCCGCGCGGCGGCCTTATTCTTATGGGTAAGGATTTCGACAATCCCTGGGGCAAGACCACTCCCAAAGGTGTAGTCAAAAAAATGTCACAGCTGCTCGACAGCGCCGTATTCCCCGGTGTGCAGGGTGGTCCGCTTGAGCATGTCATAGCCGCCAAAGCGGTCGCCTTCGGCGAAGCACTCTCCCCCTCCTACCGCGAATATCAGAAACAGGTTGTGGCCAATGCCCGCGCAATGGCCGACGCTCTCATGGCAAGAGGTTATAAAATCATATCGGGTGGCACCGACAACCATTGTATGCTTGTTGACCTCCGCACAAAATTCCCCGAACTCACCGGCAAGGTGGCCGAAAAGGTGCTTGTTGAAGCCGACATCACCGCCAACAAGAATATGGTGCCCTTCGACAGCCGCTCACCTTTCCAGACTTCGGGCCTGAGATTCGGCACTCCCGCCATCACCACCCGTGGCCTCAAGGAAAACGACATGGAAGTGATCGTTGACAAAATCGACCGTGTGCTTTCCGACCCCGAGAATCCCGAAGTGATCGCCAAAGTTCGCTCGGAGGTCAACGAAATGATCGAATCACGCCCGAT
>JAIDXU010000070.1 GCA_029058455.1 Paramuribaculum sp. | reverse complement strand
AATCAAGCACAACGGTAAATTCATTACGTTACATAATTACAGAGAGGCGATATGAAGCCTTAAGTAAACAGCATTGGTGTGCATCCATTCCCAGTATGGTGTGATAGTTAGATAATATCGCGGGGCACGCAGCGAATATGAGCCGTCGACCCAGATGTGGGTCTTTCTCGTCAGTGAATTGCTTGAATTGCGGTTATATCGGTCGCCGCTTTCATAGAAATTGGTTGACGCGCTTCCGCTTACATGTTCTTCGCGCTCGTCGGTCACCTTTACCGATCCGTTGATTTTGTGGGAATATTTTTCCTGTTTGTGTTCCCAGTTTATATTAGCACCCGTAAAGATGAGTTTCAGGATTCCGCTTGTGCCCCAGCCGGGATTCCAGTTACCGTCGGAGGCTGCGTTGGCACTCGATGTGTTGCTGATGTTATTGACATTGGCGAAAAGACCTATACGGGTTGACTTGGTGTAGCCCATGGCAAAGGCGCGTGCGCTATATCGGTCGGCGGTGCCGTAGCCCGCTTCGACATTGCCGAGCCAACCTACTTCATATTGTTTCTTGAGGTTGACATCCATCACCAAGGGATATTCGGGTTTCTTGTCGTTGGTTTTTACGAGGTCGGCATAGTCGGGCTCTTTTTCATAGACCTTGACGGTGTTGACCGTATAGGCCGGCAGGTTGCGGAGCGCTATTTGGGGATCACCCTTGAAGAAATCCCGGCCATTGACAAGCAGCGAGCTGACCTGTTTGCCGTTAACCTCTATAACTCCGCCCGGCTTAAGCACTGTGCCGGGAAGTTGTTTTATCAACTCATCAAGCATTGAGCCTTCGGCAAGCCCGAAAGCATCGGCATTATAGACTATCGTGTCGCCCTTCATAACCATCTTGATTTTTGTGGCGGTAACCGTTACTTCATCAAGTGAGCGCGAAAAATCCTTGTCAAGGAGTATATTGCCGAGATTGGTCTGATAGTAGGCGGTGGTCTTTTTTACCTCGAATTTGCGCGGTTCCGACGGCATATAGCCGGGAGCTTCAAGAATGAGGGTGAATTTGCCGGCTCCTTTCGGATAGACCAAACTGCAATGGCTGTGATACACACGGAGAGTTTGTCGGGCACGGATAACCGTGCTGTCACTTTTGGTTTCGGTCAGCACCGCATGAACCGAGTCGAGAGGCTCTTTGGTAAAGGCGTTGAGCGGCGAGAAGGTGACAAAATTCTGACCCTGTGCTGCCAGCGACATCAAGACAAGGATTATCGGAAGGAGTCGTTTCATGGCATATGTTGCAGTTAGTTGGCGCTGGTCCAGTTTGAGGGGAGATAGGGTGTTGACCCTGAATATTGAGCTATGAGCATGATGAGGGTGCCGTTGGCGGTTTTGGAAGGAGTTTCGGCTTTGAAACAGGCGGCATAGATGGTTTTGGTCTCATAGTCGATGAGGGTGACCATGCGCTTGTTGCGGTAGTAGGTCAGAGAGATGTTTTCATCAGTGCCGAAGTGTTCCATAAACAGGTCATAGGTGTGTATCCATTCAAGGGCATTGGATTTGGTGTCGATTACCCTGCGCCCGGTGACTTTCTCCTCGGGGCTTGTCTCATTGTCGCGCAGACGCAATATTCCTCCCTGCGATGTCTGAATCGGAAAGGTTACATTCTTGGTGAAGCTGTCTCTTTTTTTGGCGAGTTGATCGAATTGTTCGGTGATGGTTGAGAAGTTGCCGGGTGTGTTGAATCGGGAGAGGTCGATAGTCCATGATTGAGCTACGGTAAACATATTACCGGTGGTAATGGCCGCAACGTTTTTGAGCGTCGAGGTATTATCTGAGCCTAAGTTAATCACGAGAGGTCTGCTTGCGTCATTGACTCCGAACTGATAAACTATTGAATTTTCACTTTTGAAGGCAAACCGTTGAGGATTGGGGATGTTGAGCAGAGAGTCGAACACTTCGAAGAGTCGTTTCCGGGATTTCGGAGCATAGGAAAGCTGTCTCGATATGACTCGTCGGCCGTCGGGATAGGCATCGTAGGTTATCTTGTCCATCGAGTCTGGATCGTCTTGCTCGGCACGGTCCATTGCATCGAATATTGCCATCTGTTCCCCATCTTTTTCAGCGTATCGGCGCAGATCGTCGGGCATTATGGCCTGAGAGGGGAGGAATATACACAGGGCGTAGAGCAGGGCGGCTGTTTTTTTCATAATTCGGGAGTGTTTGAGGTTTCTTCTTCTTCTTCGGTTTCGAGCATTGAAATCATACTGATATATCGGTTGGTGAGCTCGGAGGCTAAGAGGCTTTCGATCCATTCATCGGGCATTAGGTCGCTGTCGGGATCGGGAGTGTTACCATTGGCAAGATAGTCGGTGTCGAATATCACAATCGGCTCCTGTAGGGATTGAGTCTCTGATTTTCGCTTTGGCTTTGGCTTGGTTGCCGTTGCCATTGTCGGCTCAGGCTCGGAGGTTGTGACAGCTTCAGGCAGAGGTTGTGTCTCGGACTTTACCGGCTCGACAGGCGCGATAATCTCGGAGTAGATGATTTCGCTTTCTGCTGAGAACTGTCTATGTATATATGTCGCCGTGATGATGACAGCTGCGACAGCTGCGGCGGCAGCGATAGAGTGCCACCATCGCCAATAACGTGGTTTTTCTTTCTCGAGAGAGTCGAGAACAGATTGCTGCCAGTTGTCGGTAGCGGGCTGTCGCTCATTGATAATCGAGCGTAAGGCTTCGCGCAGGTCAGAGTTTTTTTCTTTTTTCATTTATTCTCAAGGAGAGTTTATGGCGCAACCGGTATAATCGGGCGGAGAGCGCCGAGGGGTTTGATTTCAGGATGAAAGCCGCGTCACTTAGCGACATGTTTTCAAAATACACGAGCGAGAGGAGTGTGCGCTCGGTGGCGTGGAGAGTCAGGATAGCTTCTTTGAGCAGGGAGATGTCGGTGTCGTTATCTAAATC
>JAIDXU010000007.1 GCA_029058455.1 Paramuribaculum sp. | reverse complement strand
GAAACTCGATGGTCAGGGTCAGGCTGGCAGAGTAACCGAGGTAAACGGCTTGAATGCCACCGTTGTGTTCGGTATGTTGAAGACCACGGTGTCGGTGGCGCGTCTCAAACCTACACTTGCCTCACCCGACAAGGGAGTGAGCAAAGCGGCGTCGTTTGTCAGCGTGTCGACATCTGAGGATATGCGCTCGCGTCAGCTCAATTTCAAGCAGGAGATTGATGTGAGAGGCATGAGAGCGGCCGAGGCTGTTCAGGCCGTGACCTATTTTATTGACGATGCCATTCAGTTCGGGGTGTCGAGGGTGAGAATACTCCACGGCACAGGTTACGGAGTGCTTCGCCAGTATATACGCGACTATCTGCGCGGGGTCAACGGTGTTGTGTCGGCTCACGACGAGGATGTGAGATTTGGGGGTGCGGGTATTACCGTTGTCAATCTCAAATAATTCCTGTTGCTTTATCCTACAAACAGCGAACCGATCTGATAGACTATCGCGGCTGCCAGCCACGCGAAGAGGGTGTTATAAACAGCCGAAAATACTGAGTATTTCCATGAACCGGTTTCTTTGGAAATGGCAACGAGTGTGGCTATACACGGGCAGAACAGCAACACGAATATCATGAAGCTCAGAGCCGACAGCGGGGTGAAATCAGGTTTGCCGGTAGCGGGATTGGGGCGGGTGATTCGCTCGGATAGCGCCTCGTTGGTAGCCTCCTCATTGCCCGTATAGAGCACTCCGAGGGTTGACACAACTATCTCTTTAGCTGGAATACCGGCGATTGCCGCGACAGTGGCTCTCCATTTCATGCCTAAAGGCTCCATTACCGGGTTGACTGCCTTGCCTATCATTTCGAGATAGGAGTCGGTAGCCGGGTTAATGCCGTTGTCATTGTCGGATATAACGGTGGCTCGGGCGGTTTCGGTTGCCGGGGCTTCATCGTGGAGTGGGAAGTAGTTGAGCGCCCATACTATGATACTGGCCACGAGAATCAGTCCACCCATTTTTTTGAGATATTGCTCTCCTTTGGCCCATGTGTGGCGCAACGCCGATTTCATGGTCGGGAGACGATAGGGGGGGAGTTCCATCACAAAGGGTGTCACGTCGGCTTTAAACCAGAATTTGCGCAGCAGCTTGGCGGTAACCATCGCCGCCATGACGCCGATAACATATATCGAGGTAAACACCAGTGCGGCGTGGGCGCTGAAAAATGTGCCGATAAGAAGCACATAAATTGGCAAACGCGCCGAGCATGACATAAACGGGGTGATGAGTATTGTGATGATTCTCGATGAGCGGCTTTCGATTGAGCGGCTTGACATTATTGCCGGCACGGTGCATCCGAAGCCCATGAGCATCGGTATGAATGACTTTCCGTGAAGTCCTATGTGGTGCATCATGCGGTCCATGATAAAGGCCGCCCTGGCCATATAGCCTGAATCTTCAAGAAACGATATGCAGAAATAGAGAATCATGATGTTGGGGAGAAACACTATTACTCCTCCCACGCCGCCGATTATACCGTCGGCAATGAGGTCTTTCAGTGGTCCGTCGGCCATGTTGTTTCTCACAATGTCGCCGATGGCGGCAACAAGCCATTCTATCCATGTCATAGGATATTGTCCGATAGAGAAAGTGGCCCAGAATATAAACACCATTATGGCGAGAAAAATCGGGAATCCGAATAGCGGGCTTGTAACGAGGGCATCGATGGCCGAAGTGCGCTCGGTTGTGTCGACATTTCCTTTGGTAAAGGTTTCGGTGAGTGCGCCGGCTATGAATCCGTATTTTTCGGTTGCGATGGCCGAAGTCACATCTTCATTGGTGTTGCGCTCGATAGTTGCGCACAGATTGTCGCGCAAGGCGAAATATTCGTCGGCTTTCTCTTTTCCGAGGGTCGAGATGATAAGCTGCTCGGCTTCTGAATCATGTTCGAGTAGCTTGATGGCAATATAGCGTGGCGAGACATGGTGGTCAAACGCCGGCTCGGTCTTTAGGGCGTCGTTGAGTGCCGTAACTGCCGGCTCGATCTCCGGTCCGAGAGTTACATGGATATGGCGCACGCTCTTTTCGCGGCCTTCAAACACTTCAATGATTGTGTCAAACAGCTGACGCACGCCCTTGCCGCTGCGCGACACTGTGGGAACAACCGGCACACCGATCATATCGCCCAGCAGTTTATAGTCAAGCTTATCTCCGCGGGCTTCAAGCTCGTCATACATGTTGAGGGCTATCACCATAGGGCGATTCATGTCGATAAGCTCGGTGGTGAGATAGAGGTTGCGTTCAAGATTAGATGCCACGACCACATTGACAATCACGTCGGGATAGGAGTCTTTGAGATATTTTCTCACATAAAGCTCCTCGGGAGAATAGCAGGCAAGTGAGTAGGTGCCCGGCAGGTCTACAATGTTAAACTTGTAGCCTTTGTGTCTGAAAGTGCCCGATTTTGCGTCGACAGTCACACCGCTGTAATTCCCTACATGTTCGTGAGCGCCCGAGGCAATGTTAAACAATGAGGTCTTGCCGCAGTTAGGGTTGCCGATAAGGGCGACATTTATGGTGCGAGACTGCTCGTCGAAGGTGTTATGCGAATGAAGAATGTGGCTGTGGGAATGAGCCCGGCTTTCGGTAATGTTGTTAGATGAATTGCTTTCATCCTGATTGCACTCGGCGAGAGGCACAACCTCTACAAGATGAGCTTCGGAGCGACGCAACGATACCTCATATCCCATGATGGAATATTTTACCGGGTCGTGGAGGGGAGCGTGGAGGAGCACTTTTATGTCATGACCCTTTATGAATCCCATCTCGATGAGGCGCTTTCTGAAAGCGCCATGACCAAGAATTTTCACAATCTTGGCTTCTTGTCCGGAGCGGAGTTGGTCGAGTCGCATATTTTGTTGTCTTAACGTGAATTGTCGTATAATGGTCAGTTAAATATCAACCTGTTGCACACGCAACACACACAAAATTACTCAAAAATTCGCAATAGACAATGAAAACTCCGCGGCTATTTTCCCCAGTCCCAATTGAGAGCGCCTAACGAAACCCATATTTTGAGATCGACATCTTCAGGCAGTTTTCGAATAAGAATGGCAAAGCGTGTAAACAATATCGGTTCCGACTCATCAAATTGGGATGAATCTACGCGTATCATCCAGTTGATCGTATTTTCGCGGTTGTCGCGATAAAAGCGATTGCGGTATGTGTCAATGCGCCATCTATGCATCTCGTAGTGAAGCAACAGGGTGTAGTCGTTGAAATTTACATGTGTGTATGCTTCGTTAAAACCAAACGGATCGTCGGGGAGTTCGTCAGCAGAGTTAACGATGAAATTTGATTTTGACAGATCTTTGATCTTGTCATATAACTCCTGATTGGATTTATCAACATCAATGCTTACAGGGAGATATTGACGGCTAATGATAAACTCAGTCTCCAACGGGGGCTCATTGTGGCGGTTACACGAACATAAAGCTATGCTGAGTGCAAGAAAAATGATAACGAGATGTTTCATCGGTTTAAGGATTAAAATAATATAGAAAGACCTATTAGTTATTATTACTTAGGGTGTAGGTAAAGTGATTTTCTTGAGTTCCTCATTAAACTTTGCTTCGCCCGGGAAACCGGTTACCGAATAGCTCAACTTGCCATCCTTGTCAAAAAACAGATAGGTGGGAATAGCAGTAAATCCATAAACATTCCTCACCTCTTCTATTGCTGCCTTACTCAATCTGATATGAGTTTTTCCGAATTGTTTGGAAACCTTTTCCCAGCTATCTTTAGGGGAGGATTCATCACTGATATAAAGAATATCCACTTTTTCAAACAATTGAGGATTATCCGATTCCATCCGATCGATCTGTTTGCGGGCATCAAGGCATGGTGCGCACCAGGTGTCCCAAAAATCAACCACAATCGGCTTGTTGAGGTTCAACTCCTTAATATAGGATTCTAAATTAAACGAATCTAACGATGTGAGATCCTTAGCATTATAAGCCTCTAATGATTGCTGCATGCTGCTGTTTTCATTCATGATGATTTCAAACAGACCCTCATTAATATTTCCCTTGAGCTGATTTATTTGGAAATCATCAAGAAGTTTTGACTCGCGGATATTTCTGATATAACATGAAGCTACCAAGAAGTCATAAAACTCAGAGTCAGCAGCTAACTGCAGCTGCTCAACCACAGGAGCTATGCGGGCGCGCCAGTCGGCAATGGTTTCATCATCCTTTATTTTAAGCTCCGGCAATCTGTCGATCAATTGATACGTAAAATAATACGGAGTATAGCTAACCGGTGGAATTCTTAGAAATGAATTTTCTTTCAGATCAACATCCGACAAGAAACCGGCATAATATTCGTAAGGATAAGCATCTACAGTTAAATCATACGCCTCTTTTGCATTCTTTCGATATGCTAAAACATAACTACCTATAAAACCATTATATAAATTGTTATCTATAAGATGACGGAGAGAGCTGTCATTTATATCAACGCCGTCAATGCTTTGTGCACACATTTCATTATATACCTTCTTTTGTAATAATGACATAGTCTTCCAATTGTCAAAATCTTCTTTTTTTATT
>JAIDXU010000069.1 GCA_029058455.1 Paramuribaculum sp. | reverse complement strand
ATATATTACCGTCGTTTTATATGACGACAATAATTTTCATTATGTCAAAGACATCTTATTTTGCCATTTTCTCGGCGATAAACTCGCGCATTGCGGGAGTGTTGGCCTCAACGCTCTTGAGCAGTGCGAGCTGTGAGCGGGTGCGGGTGAGATTGTGGTCGGGAGATTTGATCTTATAATATGTGTCGCCGTTGATATAATCGGTGAGGAATCTCACAGCCTGCATGTAGGGGAAGAGAGCGGCGGCATAAGGAAGATTCTCAACCTCGACAGGAAGAAGGAACTGACCGGCTGAGGCAAGATAGCCTTCGGTGAAAGCCTTGAATATATCCATGTTAAACGACACCTTCGAAAGATCGGCTTCATCTTCGGCGGCGTTGTTGGCACCGGTGCGGAGGAAATCGCCGTAGTCACTGAAAATGTAGCTCGGCATAACGGTATCGAGGTCGATTACACAAAGCACATTGCCGTCGGCGTCAAACATCATGTTGTTGACCTTGGTGTCGCAGTGACAGATACGTTTGGGAAGCTTGCCTTCTCTGTGAAGTTTCTCGGCCTTGACCATCTCTTCGGCACGGGCGTTGATCTCCTTAAGCTCCTCTTCAACCTCTTTCACACGGCCAACGGGATCGGCTGCGATAGCGTCGTTGAGCTGTTTGAGACGGAACTCCATATTGTGGAAATCGGGAATGCTCTCCTTGAGGTCGCGGTCAATGTCAACAAGCATTGACTGGAAGTGACCGAAAGCGCGGCCGCAGTCGCGTGACGATTCGGGAGTAACGGCCTCTACGGTCTTGGCATTGGGAATAAATACCATTATTCTCCAATAAGCGTCGTTGTCGGCGTCATAATAGAAATTCTTACCGCTGCCATCTTTAAGCTTAACGAATGTCAACACCTTGCGGTCGATATCATCTTCACCGGCGGCCTCGAGTTTGCGGCGGATATGGCTTGTTACGGCGTCGATGTTATCCATGAGGGTATCAACATCGGTGAAAATATGATGGTTAATGCGCTGAAGCACATAGTCGGGAGCGTCGGCTTCGGCAGTGCGAACCACAAATGTGTCATTGATAAGACCGTTTCCGAGGGGTTTCACTGTCTCAACGGTGCCCTTTACGTCAAATTTTTCAATAATTTTATTTTGGTTTTCCATGATATGATGGTTGATTAATTGATTTAGTCGTTGGTGACAAGCAAAGGTAGATAAAAAAAATGACATTGACCTAACTTCGCCGACAGAAAAATCATCTCTCCAATCCATAAATTGCTGTGATACGGATATTTTTATTATTTTTGCAGACATAAATTAGTTCATAGCCAATTCAAACAATTTTATTTATCATTTTTCCAATGAAAAAGTTACTTGTAATCTTTCTCACCGCAGTCTGTGGAATGACATGCTCTCAAAATCTTTCAGCCCAGGCCTCAATGGGCATTGCCAATCATCTCGGTGTTGACGTTGGCGTCGGCACAACCGGTATTTCGGTTGAAGCTGCTACCCCTATAACCCGCTTTGTTCAGGCCCGCGCCGGTGTAAGCATCATGCCCGGCTTCAACTTCCACGTCGACAGCGATGTGTCGCTCAGCACTCCGGTTGGTAATAAAAACGCCAAGCTCAATCTCGACGGCTCTCTGTCGCGCACACAAGGCTCACTTATCTTCAACGTATACCCCTTCTGCTCAAGTTTCTTCATCGCAGCCGGCGCTTTCTTCGGCGGTCAGGATGTTGTAGGCATTTCAGGTCACTGCCCTGAGGCAAAAGAACTTTCCAATTATGAGAACTATGTTGAGGTGGGTGACTACAAACTCCCCCTCAATGAAAACGGCGACGCTAAAGGTGCACTGAGAGTGAGCGGCTTCCGCCCTTATATCGCTGTCGGCACCGGCCGCCCCTGCCCTGTAGGTCGCCTCAACTTCATGTGGGAGATTGGTCTGCAGTTCCAGAAACGCCCCTATGTGTGGGATGCTTATCACGACGAAGAGGTAAAACTCAATGAGCTTGGCAACGACGATACATTCCAGAAAATCATGGATAAACTCACCGTCTATCCCGTGTTGCGCTTCACCCTCTCCGGCCGCATCTTCTAACTCACGTTTAATAGATTATTCTTCACGAAAGGGACAAAACCGCTAAAATTATCCTCGTCGAACTTAGGATTGAGAGTAGGGTTGAACTTAGTTTATATTTTTCTTTGATTTTATTTGCACATGCAAATAAAATTGTATATTTTTGCAAAAAATAAGTAAAAGTCAACGATATGGGAAAAGTTTACGCTCAAAAAATCATCTCTTTGTCAAAATATCGGTATCTGTTTCAACGCGGGGATCGCTATTTTCTCTATGCTCCGTTATCTAACGGATTCGCAGAACTTAACGCAGAAACGTATCTGCAACTTGAAGCCTTAGCTAGCGGGAGTTCTGTCGTGTTAGGGGATGATGTGATTGATATGTTACAACGCTTTAAAGTAGCAAACGTTGACGAGGACTATGAGATTAACCGTCACAAATTCAATGTATTATCCCATCGCTTTAATCCCACAAATCTTTCACTTACCATCAATCCGACTTTGGCCTGTAATTTCGCATGTCCATATTGTTTTGAAGGTACTCATCCATCGACATTCATGACTGATGAGATTGAAGACGCCATAGTTAGGTTCGTAGAGAAGCATGAACAAGCGCGGAATCTAAACATAACATGGTTTGGTGGAGAACCGTTACTAGCATTTGACCGCATAGTTTCACTGACACGGAAATTGCAGGGAATTGGTCTCAACTATTGGGCTGGAATGATTACCAATGGATATCTGTTGACTCGAGATAAACTTGAACAATTCGACAAATTGAAAATTCGGTCGGTGCAAGTTACCATTGACGGTAACGAATCTATGCACAATTCTCGGCGATTCCTCAAAAACGGAGGAGACACCTATGAGCGAATCGTGAC
>JAIDXU010000068.1 GCA_029058455.1 Paramuribaculum sp. | reverse complement strand
AATATGCCTCTGTAACGCAAAATTTTAGGTATATTTGCATCATCAATATAATTTACGCGTAATATTACCGTTACGAAACCTTACCATGAAACATAGCAAGTCATTATTGCTTTCTACTTTGCTTACTGCGGCATTACCATTAGGCGCATATGCCGATATAAACAATCTGATGCCTCTTCCCAAAACTATAGTCGAGGGTAGCGGGAACTTTCTTATGTCGGGAGGTGTAGTGCTTCAAGACCCCTCAGAATCCACCCTTCTCAAGGAATTTATCAACAACAACAATCTCTCAATCGATCCCTCGGCCAAATCGACTATATCGGTGAAATATGTGGAATCGATATCCGGCGCCCGGAATTATGAATTAGATGGCTATCCCGACGAAGCATATACCCTTACCGTTAAGCCCGAAAGCATTGAGATCACTGCTATAACATCGACCGGAGTGATTCGTGCGACCCAGACTCTCGCTCAGCTGGCCGAAGGCGCCAACGGCTCTATTCCCGCAGTCACAATCGTTGACTGGCCCGCGTTCAAACTGAGGGGATTCATGCACGATGTAGGCCGTTCGTTTGTGTCGTTTGAAACCCTAAAAAAACATATCGATCTCCTCTCGAGATTCAAAGTCAACACCTTCCATTGGCATCTAACCGAGAATCAGGCATGGCGTTTTGAAGTGAAAGCTTATCCTCAACTCACCTCATCTGAGTCGATGACCCGCTTTGCCGGACAATATTACACTCAGGAACAATGCCGCGAACTTGACAGATATGCCGCCGAAAGAGGCATAACAATCATTCCCGAAATCGATATGCCAGGCCATAGTCAGGCTTTCGAGCGTGCTATGGGCCACTCCATGCAGACCGACAAGGGCGTGGCCGAGCTTCAGGTGATTCTTGAGGAAGTGGCCGCTACCTTCCCCAACGCACCTTATATTCACATCGGAGCAGACGAACAGACAATCACCTATCCCAACTTCCTGAAAATCATGACCGACAAGGTTCACTCACTCGGTCATAAGGTTGTGGTATGGAATCCTATCCGCGGCGTGGAAATCGGCCCGAGCAAAGGCTTTGATCTTCTCACCAACTGGAGCACCGCAGGAGTGCTTAAACCGGGAATGCCCAATATCGACATGCGCTATAACTACATCAACCATTTCGATGTGTTTGCCGATCTCGTCGGAATATACCGCAGCAATATCTTCTATAGCCAGGAGGGCAACCAAGATATCGCCGGAGCGATGGTAGGAATGTGGAATGACCGCAAACTCCCTGACGAGACACAGATTATAGCCCAAAACAACTTCTATGCCAATGTTCTCGCCACTGCCGAGCGCGCATGGAAAGGAGGAGGAAAACAATATATTGAAACCGGTGGTGCGATTCTCCCCAATTCCGGCGAGGAATATGATGAATTTGCCGACTGGGAAAAACGATTCCTCTACCATAAGGCTCATTCTCTTGACGGAGAGCCTATACCCTATGTTAAGCAGACCAATGTGCGCTGGAGAATTACCGATCCATTCCCCAACAACGGCAATAAAAACCTAACACTCCCTCCCGAAACCGAAGAACCGGCCAAGGAATATATCTATAAGGATAAGACCTATTCCTCCCGCATTGCCACAGGCGCCGGCATATATCTCCGCCACACATGGGGCACTACTGTTCCGGCCGTCTTTACCAACACCGGTGACAATGTAACCGCCTACGCTTATACATACATCTATTCGCCTGAAGAGACCGAAGCCGGTGCTCTGATTGAATTTCAGAATTATTCCCGCTCTGAAAACGATCAGGCTCCCGTTAAAGGCAACTGGGACAGGAAGGGCTCCCGTATATGGCTCAACGATGAAGAACTCAAGGCTTCGTCATGGATAAACGCGGGCAAATCTATAAACTCCGAAGTAGATCTTCGCGATGAGAATTTCCCCGCCCGTGCCCCCTATCCCGTGACCCTTAAAAAAGGATGGAACAAGGTCATGATCAAACTTCCCTATGTCTCCGCCTCAGGTGTAAGGCTTAACAAATGGCTCTTCACATTCGTAATAACCGACAAAGAGGGCAAAAACGCTCTCGACGGCCTTATTTACTCCCCCTCAAAAATAATCGACCAGGAGGCCGAAATACTTGACGATCTTATCACTGAATATAAAACCCGTCGCAACAGCTATATAGGCACACTCCCGGGCTATTATCCCGAGAGTCTTGCAGCCGAGTTCGACAAGGTTTTAGAAGAAATCTCGGCCACTCTCACTCAGGAAGCCACTCCCGAACAGCGCAAGGAACAATCCAAGAAGCTTACCGAAGCCTTTAACGCTTTTCTTGAATCAATCACCCCCGAGACTATGAATCAGCCCGTCGAGGAAACTGTCTACACTCTGTCTACTCCCCTGCGCGGCAACAGATTCGCCACATCGTCGGGTGCCGGCAAAGCAATGACCGGAAACGCCTCACCCTCGGATAACTCAAACTGGAAATTTGAAAAGCGCAGCGACGGCACTTTCAACATCATCAACGAAGGTGACCGGACATACGTTTCTCCTACCGCTTCATATAACACAGCTATTACAACCACATCTTCCGTTCCATCGGCCGGTTGGGAGATCTTTCCTACCAATCAGCCCGGCTATGTAATCGTTGCATCAGGCACTACCCAGTGGAATCAGACAAATGCGTCGCTCGGTTATAAAATATATAACTGGAGCTCACAGCAAGACGGTCGTGACATTACCGACACCGGTTGCACCTTTCTATTTGCGGAAGCCGAGCAGGGAGAAACTCCCGAAGCACCTCAGCCGATAGCTACCATTACCAACATATCCCTGTCGGGCAATTCACCTTATAAAGTGCCCGACAATATCGCTGCGCAGATTTTTAAAGCCAAAGCAGTAACCACCGCCATTGACTATGAGATGGAAAGCGAGTTTTCTGACTTCAATTCAATTGTAGCCTCAAGCGACACCGTTGCCCCTCGTCAATATTTCACTCTCGCCTCAAAGGGTGGCAAATATGCCTTTCGCGCCGTGTGGAAAAATGACAAGGAGGATCAATACACCCGTTCATCCAACGGCGGAACCACCGGCCGCCACACTGTCGTTATGATCGCCGATCCCGATCAGGGCTTTTCTCTTTATATTGACAAACTCGACCCACAGACAATCGACGTTACTTCGCTCGGCGATTACGGCCTGATGACCTATGCCGATAAAGGCTCAAATGCAATAACTCTCGGTGGAATTATCACCGCTTCAAACCGCAACCTCTATCCTCTTGCCGGCACTATACATTCGGTAAGATTTTTCGACCGTGCCCTGACCGCACAGGAAATAAACTCTCTCTCATATACCGGCCTTACAAATTCCTCGATAAGCGACATAATCTCTGACTCTTTCCTCACACCTCATTCCGGAATTTTCGACCTCTCGGGCCGACTTCTTAAAGCTGCCGATACAACAGGCCTTGATTCCGGCATCTATATCGTTGACGGAAAGAAATTATTAGTCAGATAAATCAATCCAATCTATCATACCATGAACAGTAATCATTTAATTGCCCTCGCCACTGCGGCTCTCGGTCTGTGCTGTGCCTCATCGACCGGTGCTCAGACCTTCAAAGAATGGCAAGACCCAAAAATCAATCAGGTCAACAGGTTGCCAATGCACACCACATTCTTTGCCTATAACCCTTCTGACATTCTTGGCGTGATGCCGGAGTCGGAAAACTACCTCACCCTTAACGGTAACTGGAAATTCAATTGGGTGAAAAACGCCGACCAGCGACCCAAAGATTTCTTCAAACTCGGATATGATGACGCCGGCTGGGATTCGATTCCGGTGCCGGGCAACTGGGAACTCTACGGCTATGGTGATCCTATCTATGTTAATATAGGCTATCCCTGGCGTAACGATTTCAAGACCAATCCCCCTCAAGTGCCGGTCAAAAATAATAACGTGGGCTCCTATCGCCGCACTGTCAATATACCCGATAACTGGAACGGCAAACAGGTGATAATGCACCTCGGCTCGGTGACCTCAAATGTTTATGTATGGGTCAACGGAAAATATGTAGGATATAGCGAGGATTCAAAACTCGAACCCGAATTTGACATCACACCCTATCTCAAAAAAGGAGAAAACGAAATCGCTCTTCAGGTATTCCGTTGGTGTGACGGCACATATCTTGAAGATCAGGACTTTTTCCGTCTCAGCGGCATAGCTCGCAACAGCTATCTATATGCCCGCGACAAATCAACAGGCATTACCGACATTCGCCTCACGCCCGATCTTGACAGCAACTATAAAGATGCTACCCTCACAATCGATATGACCCTCAGAGGTAATCCCGAAATTGATTTCGAGCTTATCGGCCCGAAGGGTGAGAAGGTGCCTTATACTGTTGCTTCACGCACAAAAAATCAGGTTGTGCTCAGTATCTCCGATCCTGAAAAATGGAGTGCCGAGACACCCAATCTCTATTATCTCCAAGCCACTGTCAAGAAAGGTGGAAAGGTTATCGAGGAGATTCCTCTCACCGTTGGTTTCCGCAAAGTCGAGATCAAAAACACTCAGTTGCTCGTCAACGGACAGCCAGTTCTCATCAAAGGTGTAGACCGTCACGAACTTGATCCCGACGGCGGATATGTTGTCAGCAACAAACGCATGGAACAGGATCTCAAGATCATGAAGGAAAACAACATCAACGCCATCCGCACATCTCACTATCCCAACGATCCCTACCTTTATGAACTGGCCGACAAATACGGTTTCTATATCGTAGCTGAAGCCAACCTCGAGAGTCATGGCATGGGATATGGCGATAAGACTCTTGCCAAGGTCGACGATTTCAAGCTCGCACACCTTGAGCGAAACGAGCGTAATGTGGCCCGCAACTATAACCATCCCTCAATCATTATCTGGAGTCTCGGTAACGAGGCCGGTGACGGCAGCAACTTCGATGCAGCCTACGACATGGTTAAGAAAATGGATCTCAGCCGCCCCGTGCAATATGAACGCACAGGCGTGGGCCGCAACACCGACATCTATTGCCCGATGTATGTTTCTCAGGCCGAAGCAGCAAAATATGCCAAGAATCCCGCTTATACCAAGCCTCTCATTCAATGTGAATACGCTCACGCCATGGGCAATTCAGGCGGCGGCTTCAAGGAGTATTGGGACACTATCCGCGCCTATCCCAAATATCAGGGCGGATTTATCTGGGACTTCGTTGACCAGAGCCTTCGCAAAAAAGATGAAAACGGCATCACGATCTATGGCTACGGCGGTGACTGGAACGATTATGACGCTTCCGACAACAACTTCTGCGACAACGGCCTCATTTCACCCGACCGTGTGCTTCATCCTCACATGTATGACGCCGCCTACCACATGCAGAACATCTGGACCTCTATCGAGAAAAACTCGCCTCTGACCCTCAAGGTCAAAAACGAAAACTTCTTTAAAAATCTCGACAACTATTACATGCGCTACACCCTGCTTGTCAACGGTGTGCCCTTTGAAACAGGCATTGTTGACAAACTTGACGTAGCTCCCTCCGACTCCGCACTTATAACTCTTCCCGTTGATCTCGACAAAATAGCTTCAGGTATCATAAGAGCCAACAACGCTATTTTTGACGCAAACAGCGATGAGATAATGCTCAACGTTGAATATCTCACCCGCAAGACCGATGGTCTCGTTAACGCAGGTCATGTAGCCGCCCGTCAACAGTTACCCGTCACTGAGTATTATATGCCCGAGGTGTTTACATTCAACTATGCCATATTGGATAACGCACAACAGACACCTCCCGTTATCGACGATAAGAACTGGAACCGTCTTGTGGTCAGCTCACCTTTCTTCCGCATTGAATTTGACCGTCACTCAGGCCTCATTGCCCGCTATGAATCAAACGGCAACAGCCTGCTTGAAGAGGGAATGCAGATCACTCCCAACTTCTGGCGTGCCGGCGTTGACAACGATTATGGCGCAAACGCTCCGGCCCGTCGCAAGGTGTGGCGCAATCCTGAAATGCAGCTCAAATCCATGACATGGAACGAAGTTTCCAAAACAAATTGTCCCGTTATCAAGGCTGTCTACTATCTGCCTGAGGTTAAATCGACCCTCGAAATGACCTATACCATCAACAATACCGGCGAGATAGTTCTCACCCAGACCCTCACCCCCGACGCCGACGCCAAAGCTCCTGAAATGTGGCGCTTCGGCATTGACATGCCCATGCCCGCCGCCTATAATATCAGCAACTATTATGGCCGCGGTCCTATCGAAAACTATGTTGACCGCAACGAGAGCCAATTCATCGGTCTTTATACCCAGACCTCACAGGAACAGGCTCACCCCTATATCCGCCCGCAGGAAACAGGCACCAAGAGCGACATGCGCTTCTGGCGTCAGACCAACGTAGGCGGTACCGGCGTTATGATTACCTCCGACAAGCCTTTCTATGCCTCAGCCACCAACTACTCTATCGAATCGCTCGATGACGGTGACTACAAAGATCAGCGCCACTTCGAGCAGGTTAAGCCCGTTGATTATGTCAACATGCTTATCGATAGCGAGATGGCCGGCGTAGGCGGTATCGACACATGGTCAGAAAACGGTCTCGCTCTACCTCAGTATAGAGTGAACTTCGGTCCCAAGACCATGACAATCAAGATTGCTCCTATCATCAAGCATACTC
>JAIDXU010000067.1 GCA_029058455.1 Paramuribaculum sp. | reverse complement strand
GTCTGGCGCAGATTGAGGATAGCGCGTCGGCCGAAGTTGGCGAAGATGATTTCGCGGGTGTGTTCCTCACCGATCTCTACATCAGGGTCGCCGTCGGCGCGGGCGTCGGAGAGCGAGATTTCGAGGTTGGGGTCTTTGACATTTCCGTCGGCAACCACTTCGAGATTCTGGAAAATCTGCACGTCGCCCTTGTCAGGGTTCATGATCACGTCGAGATTTTCGTCGGTGCCGAACATCTTTGCCAGCACGTTACGGAATGATTCTTCAAGCACACTTATCATTGTGGGCTTGTCGATGTTTTTCAGTTCCTTAAATTCGGCAAAACGCTCCACCATGTTGGGAGCTGCATCTTTCTTGGCCATTTATCTTATCTGTTGATTGTTTGCTTGATTGGATTTATTTTGTGGAGAGCAATGATTATTTGAAGTCTATGTCGGTGACAGCGCTTTTGACCATTGCCGGGGTAAGCTCAATGGGGCGTTCCACAAGCTCGGGGCGCTTCTTGCCTTCGACTTTCATTTTTTCGGTGACGGTGAGCACAAACTTGAAGTCGGGCCACTCACCTTCGCCAACCTCGGTGAGCACTCCGCGCAGCTTGCGGCCGTCGCGGGTTATGACTGTCACGTCGTTGCCGATGTTTTTCTCATATTGCTGCTTCACGGTATAGGGGGCTGTTAGTCCTGCCGAGCCGACTTCGAGGTCGTAGTCTTCGGTGTCGCGGTCAAAGTCGGCTTCGATGGCGCGGGTTATGGCAACACATGTGTCAATGTCGACCCCTGTCTGTGAGTCTATAAGCACCTCAATGCGGTTGTCGGGGCTGACCTTCACATCCACGATAAAAGCGTCGGTGTTGGCTATCGCACGGCTTACGGTGTCGAATATGAGTGATTTGTCGATCATTATTCTATTTTTTCGAAATATTGCGGGGAGAGTGTAAACAAAAGGAGGAAGCGTTTGCCTCCTCCGTGACTTTGTTGCAAAATTAAGAGAAATTTGCCTTTCTGACAAACATTTGGCCTCAAAACGCCCTTTGCTTAACAATTATTAACGCGACGCAACATAGTTTAACTATGTTTTCGCTCTATCGGGGCTTAGGCTCCGGGTGGGTCAGCAGAGACCCACTCGCTCCTGAAGGCCGAAAAGCAGGTTCATGAGGTGAACGGCGTTGCCGGCCGATCCCTTCATAAGATCGTCGATCACCACGCTCACAACCAGATAGGAGTTAACATGGTCGAGACGCAGGAGGCACTTGTTGGTGTGGTCAACCTCGCTGAGATTGGGAATACTCTTGGTGAGGAAGGTGAAATTGTGGTCATCGAAAAAGTCCTGATATACCTCTTCGACCTTGGCTTCGCTAACGGTTGAGGGGAGATAAACGGTGGCGGCAACACCTCTCTGCCAGCCGCCGGAAGTGAGCACCATGCTCAGTTTGCCTGAAAACTCGGGCTGCAAGGCTTTGAGAGCAAGAGCAACTTCGTCGAGACTTTCGTGGTCGAGCAGGGCAAGCACTTCGCCCGGTTCGGCCTCGTTTGAGGCGATTGAGGCGGCAATATGTATTTCGGCATCAGGCTCGATGAGATGGTTTTTGGCTAAGGGGAGCAAAGCTGTTGCCACAGCCATAGCTACGGGACCGGGCACTGTGGCGCGTGTGGCACCTCTCACAAGCGGTTTGCGAAACAGCTCGGGAAGGCCATATACCCATTTGCCGGGAGTGGGAGACGCATCGGGATCGAAGTGAGATTGAAAAGCCTCGGTAACGTGGTCGCCCGAAAAATCTATCACCCTCATTGAGTCGGGCAGGTCATGACGCGACATAAAGGCGGCTCCGTCGCCTTCGAGAGGATAGCAGAGGAAAATCATATTGAGATCGTCGATTTTTTCCTGAGCCTCAAATCTCAGATAGGTGTCGCCGATGAGACCTTTATGCACTTTGGCGACCTCGATACCCTCGAGATCAGGATCAACTACTCTGACTATCTCTACATCGGGGTGGTTGACAAGTATTCTGATGAGTTGGCCGGCGGCATCGCTCTGACCACCCATAATGCCTGCTCTTATCATAGTTTGGTTGAATCGGGGGAATGGGGGTTGGTTAATAGATACGGTTCAAAAAAGTTGGTTATTAGCGACAACAAAATTACTCAATTTTTTCAAACGCCCCAACTTTCCGCCCCCTTTTCTCATACTCGCATCAAGATTTAAGATAGAAAAATTGTTAGTCTGAAATTAGAACTATATTCGGTTAATTTACTTATTCATTGCAAACTAATTTTTCAGCCTCTTCAGCGCTTATGACAATGGGGTTACCATTTTTGTCGCTTGTGACGATAGGTTGACCTAACTTTTTCTTTAAGTCAAGCATTTTTTTGAATGACTCTTTCAGAGCCTTGTCCAAGATATTCCGTTGTGCTAATTTATCTTTATCTGACATAGTTAATTTCTCAATGTCTACGACAAAATACAATTGTGTATTGAGCCAAATACTATAGGTCCTTATTTTTTGTAATCTCCAAATGGCCTCCCTTTTTTGAACCGACAAATCTAACGT
>JAIDXU010000066.1 GCA_029058455.1 Paramuribaculum sp. | reverse complement strand
TACTCCCCGACACCAAAGAAGTAAGCCGAAGTGAGATATACATTCCAGATCAAGCAAAAGTGAACGATATTATCAATTCGGATGACAAACCTGCCGAAACAATATCGGATGAAGTTCGCGCGTATCTGATTGAACATGGCTATCCTCTTCCAGAAACAGAACAACCGATTAATAACCGCACATACCATTATTTGCCATATCATCTTGACAGTCAGTTGGAGAAGGATTATTTTGATTCAATAATTGGTCATCTTAAAAGCAAGGAGATGAGCGGAGTTGAATTATACTTCAATGGCGATGACACACTTACTGATTTCCGTATTCGATGTTACACCAAGCGTGGACGAGCATGGAAATTAGACGGCTATTATTATCCGGATTTTATAATGCTCACTCGCAACCCAGATAACACCATAAACAAAGTAATTATTATCGAGACAAAGGGCGAAGGATTTGCCGGTAAGTTTGTTCCACGCAAACAATTCATGGAGGATTTATTTATAAAGCTCAATAATGACAAGATGGGATATTATCGGTTTGAATTCCTTTACATTGAAGACTCGGATGACACAAATGTTCGTCTGAAGAAAACTATACGGGCAATTAAAAACTTCCTACTAAACTGATTATCTTATGGCTGTAAAATACGTTCCATATCCCACAACAATAGTTTCCGGTCAGGCTGTGCTTGATAATTTTGTGCGCACTCAGCGGATTCTCCGATACCGTGAAAGCGACAAAGTTACGGAGCGCATACTGCATGGCATGCCTTTGTACGAAGTAACCGAGCAAGAACGTGTTGGCGATGAAGAATCTGACAATATAATTATTCATGGCGAGTGTGTATCGGCTTGTGCTTATTTGAAAGAACAAGGGATAAAAGTTGATTTGGTTTATATAGACCCACCTTTTGCCAGTGGTGCCGATTATGCCAAGAAAGTTTACTTGCGTAGGAATCCGCTTGTAGCAAAGGCTATTCTGAAAGCTGAGCAGGAACTTGAAGACGATGAATTGAAAGCCTTTGAGGAAAAGATGTATGGTGACATCTGGGATAAGGAGAAATACCTTAACTGGATGTATGAGAACCTTATGGCAATTCGTTCCGTTATGAGCGAAAACGCCTCAATATATGTGCATCTCGATTACCACATCGGTCACTATGTTAAAATACTTCTTGACGAAGTATTTGGCGAAGATAATTTCAGAAATGAAATTATCTGGAAACGACGAACTGGGGCATTGAATAATTATAGAGCCTTTGGGCAATTAACTGATACAATTTTTTTATATAGTTTTTCTGATGTGAATATTTTCAATCCAATTAAAACATTAGAAAGCCAAGAAGCTAAGGAGTATATAAAAGAACGATTTATATATGATGACGGAGATGGAAGACTTTATAGTAGAGACCCTATCACAAATCCATCAAACAGCGCAACACCGTCTTTAATATACTCTTACAAAGGCTATCAACCACCTTTAAAAGGCTGGGCCTTTTCTATTGACACTATGAAGGAATGGGACGCAGCAGGTAAATTATATTTCCCAAAAGATAAAAAGCAAAGGATAAGACGCAAAACATTTCTTGATGAATACGAGGGTCAACCAATACAGAATCTATGGACAGATATTTATGTTATTAATTCACAAGCCCAAGAATCCGTTGATTATGCCACTCAGAAGCCAGAAGCATTGCTTGAACGTATTATAAAAGCAAGTAGTAATGAAGGAATGATTGTGGCAGACTTCTTTGGTGGGAGCGGTGTCACAGCTGCGGTTGCAAATAAGTTAGGCAGAAAGTTCATACATACAGATATCAATATCAACAGCATTCAGACAGCGCGCGACCGTTTGAAAGCTAATGGCGCAAACTTCGCAGTTAAGAAAGTTCAGGATGGTGTTACTCTTTATCGAAATCCAATTCAGACTAAGGATGCAATTACTCGTATTATTCCCGGATTGAGACTCGACCCCACGATTGGCTCAATGTGGCTAGGCAGCATCGCAGATAGCACTTACGGCTCATCTCCGGTGTATCTGCCAGACTTGATGGACTCTTCATCAAGAGTGCTGGATATTGTAACTCTAAATCGCATCATAAACGATGCGATGCCTCAGCTATCTCCAAATGTAAAACGTGTAATCATCTATTATATTGACATAGTTAACCGTCAAGAATTGGCCGACTTTATCAAAGACAACAATGATACGGTTATTGAGATAGAACTTCGAGATCTTAAGGAATTGCTTGACAATGCAATCTTACAAGATGAAGTAGAATATACTATTTCAGAAGACCAATCTAAAATGGTGGATATTTTCACTGTAGCAATTAAGCGTTTCTACAGCGACCGAGTAAGCCATAAAATAAATGAGTTCAACCAAAAGGCTATGGCAAATTCAAAAAAAAAGAGGTTCACGCCAATCGAAATGAGTCTTGAAGGATTGGAGGCAATTGAAATGATTTCTCTCGACTGCACCTCTGCCGAACTAAATGCGCCGTGGCATAGTGACTCAGAAATCAAAATAGAGAAGGATAGCACCGTTACAATCAACGGTCGCAAAACCTCCGACTTCTGGGACGGCACAATCC
>JAIDXU010000065.1 GCA_029058455.1 Paramuribaculum sp. | reverse complement strand
AGAAAAATTACCCGATTCGCACTGAACCGGGTAAGGGAAGATATGCTCTTTATTTTAGTTTAAATGAAAGAGCCGTGGCCATGCGCAAATATTATCCATTTTTCAGGGAAATAGCGGGGATGTCAGAGGCGGCTCACTTCGGCCTCGGTAGCGTCAGAGCCTTTGTAGCGGCTCTTATAGGGTCGAAAGCTGTAGATCACATCTAAAGATATGCCTCTCAGATCATAGCTTTGGCGCTTGTCGACAACGACTCCATAAGTATTCATTGTCCAATTGTTATTGGTGGAGTTGAATATATCGGTGGCGGTCAATTTCATAGTCAGCGATTTGTTTAGCAAGGTCTTGCCGATTGAAGCATCCATCGAAAACCATGTCGCGTCAAACCGGTCGGTGTGCACATCGCCCTGAGTATTGCCGTGGATGTTGGCCGTGATATTCCACCCATGAGGAAGCGAAAACACATTGTCGAAGTAATAAGAAACAATCGGTTTGTTGTAATGCGTTCCGGCTATTTCGAGCCACTGGCGATATGCTCCGACAGTGATGTTCGGAGTCCAGCGCCCAACGGGAGTGCTCCACACAAGATAAAGACTCATTGCGGAAACATCTATGTTTATGGGGCGCATTATCAGCCTGAGATTATCAGGAGCATAGAGCTGCTTGACAAAGGCATAGGTATCTATACTGCGCATAAAATCGCCCTGAAGCATAAATCCCCGCCACATTGCCATAAGCTGAACATCATGCATTCTCTCGTCTCGCAAAGACGGATTGCCACCCTCTATCTCATGAATCCCCACATAGTTCAACGCTCCGGTGAGCTGAGAGTAAGGAGGCTTGACAGTAGCCATCTTATAGCTGAGATTGAGCCCGGCACCATTGTTAAAGGAATATCCGAGCGCCACATCGGGCGTGAGAAGATGATAGCGTCGGCTCACATCCGGGTCACGGTGGCCGTCAACCTTGAAATCATAATCAACATACTCATATCGCGCGCCGGCCGAAAGAGAAAACCTGCCAAACATACGCGACCACGAAGCAAAGGCCGCGGCTGAAATCTGACTCGCCTCGGTAAATGACGATGGTATATACTCCCCCACCTGAGCATTGAGCATGTGATAGTCGAGAGTGGTGTTGGTATAACTATCCTGTGTGCCTAAAGTAAAATCACCGCCCAAGAGGGGGAAATCGCTATAAAGCTTTGCCGCACATAGATCGGATTCGCGCCGATCACGGGAGTTTACCGCCTGATACTCCGAACCGGGATAGGTGGTTGATACATTGTTGTCGGCTTCCGACCGACGGAATTGCCCGTCGAAGTGCAGCAGATATTTGCCGGCAAATCTGTTTTCATAATAAACCGACGCGAGGTGGCCGTGAGCCCTAATACGCTTGTCAATATCGCGGTCCTTCTCCGGAGAGCTGTCAAGCCACTCTGTTCCGGAATTTTTAAAGTCGCCACGCTCGGGATGATAGCGGTAATAAGCTCCTAACGACATATCTCCGCGGGCATAATTCATTCCGGCCTTGACAACTCCGACAGTAATTGGATTGGAATTATGCTGACTGCTCCCCACCACAGTTTTCACTCCGTCATAAAGCAAGGTATTGGTGGTAAAACCTTTGGTAAGCGAATTATCACGGTTAATTCCTCCGAAAGCAAAAAATTCCCATCCTCCGGTTCTATAACTGAGATCAAAGAAATCTGTCACCGAAAATCGGCGGCGTTGTCTAAGCATTAACTGATCGGTAAGCGACACTCCTTGTGAGAAATCCCGCTTGGTGGTGATTTTCAACACTGCCCCGGTCGTGCTTTCATAGGCTGCTCCGGGAGCCATAAGCAACTCCACCTTTCGAAGATCGGATGAAAGGAGATTGCGCAACTCCGCCTCGTCGCGCATGGGGCGCCCGTCGATATAGATTTCTATATTATTTTTGCCGATTACACTGACTGCATTATCCTCTACCTTAATCATGGGTAGCTGGGCAAGCACGTCGAGCGCGTTGCCGAGGTCGGCGAGATTTGAGCCGGGAATGGTTGACACGAGAGTTGAGCCGACAAGTTTTGTGGCCGGTTGATTTGCCTTCACTACCACCTCCTGCAATTGGAGGGTGAGGCTGTCGGTCGGCTCCTGATTCTGAGCCGCGGCCATCTGACCGGCAAAAACCGAAATAAGAATTGCTACAAGAAATTTGATGTTCATGTGAGTTGATTTTTTGCCGCAAAATTACTCACATCACCCCTCTCACACCAAAATTACAGTCTGACCAATCGTTTTATAACTATCTACTAAACAACGATATACAAGCCGTCAACATGAAAAAGTCTGACCGCTCGGAAATCTGCGTCAAAAAACGGTCATAATCTCCCCAAAAACAGGCTCGACCAACTCTTTCATGCGAGATTTCAACCTCGACTTGCGTTTATAGACCACGTCGACCGACTCGCCCAGAAGAAGGCTGATAGTGCGGGTCGAGAGTCCGCATGACAGATAGACCAACAGCTGATAATCGCTCGCCTTAATGTCGGGATAAGACTCCCTTACCCTCACAAGAAGATTATCGCGGCAATCGTTCACAGCCTGTTCCATCTCCGCGAATGAGTCGCTGCGCACCGACTCTATTTCGCTTTTCACCTTGTCGATTATCGCCTTGCGCTCATTCTTCATGCCCTGCGACTCATAATAGGTCTGACACAGCGAATCGATCAGCGCGAAGCGGTTTTCGAGCAATCCGTGAAGCTTCTTCTCCAGGCGGTCAACATCGCTGCGCCCCGCGTCTATCCTGATTTTCAGCCCCGAAGCCTCAGCCATGAGAGCCTCGTTTTGCAACGACTTTAGCCTAAGGCGCTGGCGAAGCAGCACAATTATCCCAGCCGCAATAAGCAGAATCACCACTCCTATACAGATATAAAGTTCACGCTTGGCGCGCTCCTTATATAGAAAAAACTCCTTCTCTTTCTGCAGATAGAGAGCCGTGGCCAAAGCATCGCAATCGCCCTCCGACCTTATCAGAGCCTTTAGGCGAGAGGCTTTCTGAAACTCATCGGTTAGGTTATGACTGCCATAATAGTCAACCGCTATATTGATTATCGTATCGGTTGGAGCCGACAGCCTGTTGACCACCATAGCCTCGCTATAAAGCAGCGCCCACTGAGCCATAGTTGCCGAATCCTTAAACTCCGACACATCCACGTCGTTGAGCAACGATAGAGCCGCCGACGGGTCGCTCCCCATAAGGCGCTGAGCCCTACGGAGTTCCTCCGGCTGCCTCTCCGAAAAGCTGCACCCGGTCACGATCACCAAAACAATTATATATAGCAGACTGCGCATATCCGTCTCTCTGAATTCCGCCGCAAAAATAACTCTTTTCCCCCACTCCCCCACCCTCCCCTCCTCTAAAATTATCTTTAAAGCCATATATGTGTCATTGCCTGAGTTCCGCGTATTTTGCTAAAATAGCGCAATTTTACGAAGTTGCTCAAGATATTCGAATAC
>JAIDXU010000064.1 GCA_029058455.1 Paramuribaculum sp. | reverse complement strand
GGAGTGAGGATATAAGCGTTGAATGCGCCTTCTAATGTCTTGACGCCATTTTTTGTATCGGCCGAGATTATTTCTATGCTGTTGGTTTTTGAGATCAGTTTGGTGAAGTCCATTTTATTGACCTTCAGCGATGATTCCTCAACCAGATTGAGCATTTCCTTGCTGACATATACCGTTTTCAGGATTTTGTTCATACGGCACGTATTGTATATTTTGCTTTCGGCGAATCCGCTCAGACATGCTGTCAATACCAGTAAGGCTGTGATAATAAATTGTTTCATGATATATATGATTTAATTATTGTTACTGTAGATTTTCGATTTGCTCATATCCCCGGTTGATAGCCGTTGAAAACAGCATGAATGCCATTTCTGCCTGTTCGGTAGCTTCCTCTACTGTCATTTCATGTGCCATAGTGTTGTCAACGGCGGGTTGGCTGTTGTTGGATATAACCATAACCAGCGCGCCGAAAGCCACCACAACAGCCACCGACGCTACATATCTCATAATGCGCCGTGATAATTGGAACCGTGGTTTTGACGCTTTGTCGGCCATAGCGCCGAAGTCGGGCAGCTTGGGGTTGAGGGGGCAGATCAGTCTGCGGTCAGCTTCATAGCGGGGATCGCTGTTGTTGCGCAACAGTTCGGCAAGCTGACTTTCCTCCTCTTTCGAAGTCTCACCGTTATAGTATTTATATAGCAGTAGGTCAATCATATTTCATAAACTGTTTACGAACGGCGGCTCTTGCCCGGCTGAGTATCACCCGGGCGTTGATAGCCGTGAGGTTGAGTTTCTTTTCTATTTCTTCCATATCAAGTCCCCGGAGGTCGCGGAGCGTAATCACTTCGCGCTGGGGCGACGGCAGCGAATCAACTATTTTCATAATGATAGCCACGCTTTCGCGCTGTTCTGAGGCGTCAGCTTCGCCGGCTATTTCGGTTATATCCTCGAGCGACGACGACTTATGTCTCGCTTTCACGAGGTCGAGGGCACAGCGACATGCGGTTGAGGTGGCATAGCCTTCAGGATTATCTGATGAGGCGAGCGCTCCCCTGCTTTTCCAGAGGCGACACATCGCCTCCTGAACAGCGTCTTGGGCGTCGGCTTCCGAACCGACGATACGGAGAGCCGCGAAATACATTCGGCGGCCGGTATGCTCCATCAGATCTCTGAATTGTTGTGCTGTCATACCCCATAGACGGTGTGAAGGCACGATTTGTTACACTCCCCTCCTAAAAAAATCGACCCAATAAGTCTCATCAGACCTATCGGGCCAATTTAAGAGGATGTTGGGGGTTAATTCTTCAGATAGATTTTTTCGGCATGTGAGCCTTGCTTCACGATATAGAAGCCGGCGGAGAGGTTGCTGCGATCAACTTTCATGCCCTGAATGTTGAAATATTCCACGCTTTCATCATCGGCAACCACGGTTTGGATCGCTCCGGGGGTAACGGGGGTGACAGAGCCGTCAAACACATACAGGTTCGAGCCCTGAAGCGTAACGGTTATTTCGGTGTCGGGGTCGATAGCTTCATATACGGGGAGGCCGCGAAGATCTCTCTGATTTTCAAAGGCGGGGGCGAGATATACCGGAGTGTTGTCATATTCAGGTATGTCGAGCGCTTCGCGAAGTGTGAAGGTATATTTGGCAGCGGAGGTCGAGGGGTTGCGCAGTGCGAGAGTCGCTTTCTTGCCGTTCCAGGAAGCCCAGCCATATACATTGGCTTTGTTTCCATCCCACGGATTGCCGCCTACCCAGTGAATGTCGGGCAATACGTCGGCATTCTTTTCCTGCCATTTGATACATTCGGCTATGTCGCCCCACAGAGCTCCGTTGCGTATGGAGTTGAGGAGCTTGGCGTCGCAATAAAGTTCCACCATGCCCGAACCGCAGGCAAAGGCGCAGCGCAGTTCGCGAACTATTCCGTTATAATCCATCGAGCGGGCTACATTGCCCTTTTCTGTGAGGATTACGCCGTGGGTCATAAGGGTATTGATGGGGCAGAGAGGGGAGTTCTGCACAAAGTTCTGATAAACGAGACGGTCACGGTAGGTGATCCAGCGTTCGCGGTCATCGCCCTGATTGCCGATGGTACTCCAGTCAGCTTCCTGACGCCACACGGCGTCGCTGTAATGGAACCAGAAGGGAGAGGCCCAAGTGCCGACAGTGGTGTTGAAGAACATGTCGGGGCGTATTTTGCGCACCTGACACAGAATGTCGATGATACCTTCGGCGTTTTCTTCTCCGGTATAGCCTGCGTCGGGACCTACCGAGCTGAATTGAGCCGATATGCCGTCGAGCTTGAAGAAGTTGAAGTTGTAGTTATCGACCATAAATTTGCAGGCGTCAAGGAATGTCTTATAATAGGCGGGATTGCTGAGCTGCATTCCTCCCTTGTTGGCCCAGTAGTTGCGGCGCAATGAGCCTGAGTTGCCATAGCCGCCCACAGGTCCGAGCCATGTGCCGGTGCCGGCGTTCATGGCCACTGCAGCTGCGTCAGGTTCGCTGAATCCGTTGGGGAAGTTTTTGTTAAATGTCCATGTGCCATACTCATCCCAGCCGTCATCCCACACAAATGATTTTATGTTGGCGCCATATTTGTCATAGAGATTTGTGCGCCAGTGGTCAATAACGTTTACACAGTCGCTTGTGGTCATGTGGCCGGCGTAGGTGGGGGAGTTGTTGCGGTCAATGTTGAGTTCATACCATGAGTTGTAGATCGGGAAAGCGCGCCAGGGCACTGCACGCTCTCTTTCGACATAGGCAAGCACTGAGCGGCGAGCCTGTCCGGGAGCTATAATGCCGACTACCGAGCTGACTTCCCAGCTCTTACCGGCGGCAAGGGTAGTGTGGCGGCTCCAGCGGCCTTTGATAGTGCGCAGGTCGTCACCGTTTTCTTCTTCATCGTCACCGTTGTCACCGGTATCGCCGGTTTCAGGTTTGGCAGCGGCTTTGATAGAGGGTTTCCATGTGATATTGCCGTTGGAGGTGACTGTTTCGGTGCGGATCTCCACGAAATAGCGCAACAGATACACCCCGCTTTCGGGAATGTCGAGGGTATAGACATTATCGTGTGATTTACCGCCGGTAAAACCGATATGATAGTCGGAGGCTATTACCTGGAGGTTGGGGTCAACCACATCTACGCCCACGATATTAAGACCGTGAGTGCCGTCTGAGTAGGTGAAAGTTACGGTATGATTGCCGCTTTTCGAGAAGTTTACGAAGCCTCTCTTACCGCGCACCACATCGGTGTCGAATCCCATATCCCTGATAGCGGCGGGAGTCTCGTTGCCCGGTTGCCATGTCCAGTATTCGGGATTGGAGGGCTGGCGGTCGCCGGTGGTGTCACGTTTCCATGATGAGTGGGAGAAACCGTTGTCGGCCTCGAAGCTTACCTTTACGGTGCCGTTGTTTACGCTTTCTACTGTGTTATAAGCTGTGGGAGTCTCCAGTCCGGCAAATATCTTGTCGGAGGCGAGAATGGCTCCACGGGTGTTGCCCACAACTTCCGGCGCCAGTTTGGCGGGAATGTTATAGCACATCGGCACCAGATTGTGCATGGCCACATCTTTGTTGGCCGTTACGGTGAGGGTGGTGCGAAGATAGTGGGAGCCGTCGCGTAATATGGCGTTCCATTCAAATTCGAGATCACCGTAGGTGAGGGTGGCATAGACCGATTCGCCGTCGATTTTTTCGGAGGCTATGGTGGCGTCGGGATTGCCGGCGAGAGATCTGTGACCCCATGATGTCACGGTCATCTCAGAGGCGGGCACCACGGTTTTTTCATCGCCTAACGTTATGGTGAAAAGCTCTGTTCCGCCGAGCAGACCGAGTTGCTCGCAGCCTCCGAACATCAGTTTGTTATCCTGATTGATGAATTTGGCGCTAAGCAGGTCATTGCCGATAATTATACTTCCGTCGGCTTCGGTGATTTTGGCTGTGCCGGCCTGTTTTTCCTGCGGGAAGAACACCGCCTGAGCTTTTGCTTCACACACCCATGCAATCATAATTGCGGCCGAGATAAGGCGCGCTACCACTGAGTTACATAATGTAGACTTCACTTTCATTAAATAGGGTATTAGAGTAGTTAATGATTGGATGTGCAAATATACCAAACAAAAACCGAATCCCCACAATCAAAGCCGGTAAATTTTATAGGAATACTTGCAATGACGAGGGGTTGCTTTATTCAAATAGTCATATTTTGGCAATTTGATTCTTATATTAGCGATAGATGCTCTAAAATCATAAATAAAATTGTGTTAAATTTTGTTTTAACTTGTATTGTTAGGCGAAAACTCGCTATATTTGCACCATTAAATTGCACAGGATATGATACAAGAACTGAAAATACGGAATTTCAAGTCGTTTCGTGATGAAGTGGAGCTGAGTTTTGAACCGTCGGAAGATGACCGCTACAATAGCGTGGTCACTATGCCTGACGGTGTAAAACTATTACGCTTTGCTGTTGTACTTGGCGCAAATGCAAGCGGTAAGTCAAATCTACTTGATGCCGTTGAGTTCCTGCGTCGTTTCTGGAATACACTTCCTTCTAC
>JAIDXU010000063.1 GCA_029058455.1 Paramuribaculum sp. | reverse complement strand
TTATTGCACTTCCCGCTCTGCTCTTTGCAGCATGTAGCAACGACGATGATTATCCTGATGTAAAGGTAGGCCTCAGCTATGAAGGCGCAACCTCGGTTGACGGAACTCTCTATTGCGTTCAGGGTGATACTCTCACAGTCGACAGCGTGTTTGTAAACCCGGTTAATCCCAACTCTCGCGCTCTTATCGGTTCAGTAACTTATGTGTTTGACGGTCGTCCCCTCGGCATCGCTCCTTCAGAACCGTTTGCCATCTCTATTCTCACCGAGACCATTCCTACAGGAAATTATGAGCTGAGACTTCAGATGTCGGTATTTGAAAACGGCCGAACCCCCGGCATAGCTTACGTTACCGTTCCTGTAGCCATCGTTAAATCAGCTTCCGACATTCCTGCCGGAGCTAAGGGAACCCCCGGTTACTATAGCGTTTCTCCGACTGTAAAGGATAAGTAACCCCCATCTTACCATCCATTTATAAATTAGCCCGAGGGCCTGACTTCCAACCCGGAAATCAGGCCCTCACTTTATTTAGAGTTAGCGCTGTTAAAGATATTTTGAGGCTTCGCTAATGCTCAGTTTGCTCATCCTGTCACGGTGGCGGCCTATGAAGTCTCTCACCCATTGGGGATTGGTCTTGGAGTAGTCTCTGAGGCTCCACCCTATTGCTTTGTTGATGAAAAACTCCGTGCTACCGAAGTTGTTGATCAAAATACGCTCGAGCAATTCGGTATCGGTTTTTTCTTTGCGCAGCAGCTGATGATCGATAGCTACCCTGCGAATCCAGAAATTTTCGTCGGTCGACCACCGGAGCATCAGATCGTTGATTCTGCTGTCGGAGAAAGCAATGTTGCCGATTATTCGGTCAAGGCCATCGATAGTATCCCACCACGGTTTGGTGCGGATATATTTTTCTATATGGCCGACATCATCGTATGTCAGAAATTTCTGCATCGCCACGAGATAGTCCATCACAAAGTATTGAAACTCTCTGTGGTCGTTGGCCCAGCATTGGTCGAGCAGTTCCCAGTCAATCACTTTGTTTTTCTTCGCGCTCGAAAGCAGGTGCTTATATGCCGCTTTGCGTTTCGGAGCTGGAATGCCGTAGAATCTGAATTGGTTGCGCATATAGGCCGCCATCTTCACGGCGTTTTCCTCATCGCTTAGCTGTTTGAACCGCTCCTTAATATCATTATATTTTTCCATGTCAGAAACTGATATGAGCCGATAGCGATTATTTTTTCTTGGGCTTGATATTCAGGCGGTAGATTGCGTGGAGCATCACATAGCGCGGCAGGGTATTATAGCGGGCCTCGGTGCGTCCCTGAGAGTTCATTGTAAGGCGCACGTTGCTGAGCTGACCGAGAATGTCGAAGCCGTCGAGGGCAAATGTCAGATTTCCCTGACAGATGCTTTTAGCGACGCGGGCGTTCCATACAAGGTCGTTGGTGTTGAGGCGGGAATCGCCATATCCGCGGCGGGAGTGCATTATAAGGTCGGTGGTAACGCTGATGTTCCACGGCAATTTCACTGCCCGGAAAATAAAGCCGTAATCGAAGTCCACGGCGCTGATGGGGTCAAAGTCTGCCATTGGCGAAGTCACCTTGCGCCACTCGCTATTGCCGGTAGCCACGATTTCCATTCCGTCGATGATTTTATAGGTAAGACTTGCTTTTCCTCTCATGCTGAAATTGCGCACGGTTGAGAGGTTTAGCCCTATGAGATCGACAGAGTTCTGATATAAGGCGCGAATGTTTAAATCAGGCTGCCAGTTTTTCAGTCTCCTCCATTGATATGGTGAGGAGAGAATTGCCGATATATCCCAGTTGCCGTCGACATTGACAGGCTTGTAGGTCGTTACGCCGGTGGTCATGTTATAATCGGCCGCCTGCGCTATCATGTTACGGTAGTTATTGTATGTCACCTCCAGCCCCGGGCCTTTTGGTACGATATGATATATGTTCAGGTAAATCTCGTGGGTGCGGGTCATTTTAAGGTCGGAATTGCCTATGAAGATGAATAGCGGGTTTGCAGCATCGGTCACATCGAGAAGATCGCGCAGGTTGGGCAGGGATGCCTTATATTTATATGATATATTGCCTATATCGTCCATTCCGAACCGCAGTTCGGGCTCGGCATACCAAACGCGGCGTCGGGCAAAATATTCAGTTCCGGCTTGTTGATAGGAAATAGAGCCGGGAGCGTAGTGAAGATTGACAGCGGCATTGAAATTAGAGGGGTATCTGTCGGATTTAACAGGTGGAAAACCGTTGCCCAGCGCAATTCTCAGGGCATGGTTATCGTCGTTGAGGGTGTAGTCATAGGAATTTGAGGCAATGAAGCCCGCGTTGCGTATGGCATCTGTAACCGACGGAAGCACCTGATCGGAATCTTGCAGAAGATAATAATCACGGGTGCTGTTGACCCCTTGATGTTTATAGGTATAGTTAAATGAGAAACTGGGATTAAGCAGCTTAGATACCTTATAGCTTCTCCCATAGCTAATCTTGGCATCAGCTTCGAGTTTGCGTTCGGGCATAAATTCCTGCGGGCGGTTAAACTCGTTTAGCTCGGGTTGCTGTGGGAAGAGTAGCCGGCGGTTGGTGGTTGTTTCCAGTCGTCGGTCACTCCATTTCACTCCTGCGCCGAAATTGAGATCCTCGGGGCGTAGCGGCAGCCGCCAACGGCCGTCGATCTCGGCATTAATGCCCCATTGACGGCGATAGGTGGCGGTTGTCTCGTCGAGCGAGTTAAGGAGTTTGCCATAGGAGTCGGAATTGGAAGATGATGATGTTGCGTCAGCCTTTTCTCTTTCGAATGAGGCTGCGGGTTTGAAATAGATCCACAGG
>JAIDXU010000062.1 GCA_029058455.1 Paramuribaculum sp. | reverse complement strand
GTATTCCTCCTCGGTTCCAAACTCGGACGGAATAGCAAAGTTAGGCATAATAGTCCCTTGTTCAATCGAATAGGTCTCAACCTTGTCGAGAATTTCAGATGTATTGGCCAGCGCTTCAGGTATATCCGCAAAGAGAGCGTTCATCTCGGCAGTGGTTTTCATCCACTCCTGTTTGGTGTAGCGCATACGCTTCGCGTCGGTGAATTTCGAGCCTGTTGAGATACAAATCAGTCGGTCATGGGCTTCGGCATCATCCTGTTCCACAAAGTGAACGTCGTTGGTGGCGATCAGCTTTATGTCATATTTGCGCGCGAGTCTTATCAATTCGGGATTGACGGCTTTCTGAGTCTCGTAAACATCGCGGGGAGCGGTGGGATCTGAGGCGGGATGACGTTGCAGCTCTATGTAATAATCATCTCCGAAAGTTTCTTTCCACCATTTCACGCTTTCTTCAGCTCCCTGAAGATCGCCGGTGGCAATAAGTCTCGGTATTTCGCCGCCAAGACAGGCCGACGCAATGATAAGTCCCTCTCTATGTGCGGCAAGTTGTTGTTTGTCGGTACGGGGATGAGAGTAGAAACCCTCTGTCCATGCCTGCGAAACGAGCTTTATGAGGTTTTTATAACCTGTCTGGTTTTTGGCAAGCACAATGAGGTGTCGACCTGTGTCGCGCTTGTCGGTCTGTTCATAGAGCGTTTTGTTGGCGACATACATCTCGCAGCCGAATATCGGCTTGAAGATTTTAGCCTCAAGTGCGGCTATCTGTTCGCGGGCAGTTGCGGCCGCAGCATCATCGCCCTCTTTCACGGCTTTGTCAAGATCTGATTTGGCCGATTTTATCGCATCACGGGTTTTGGAGTTTTTTTTGTTTACATAATTAAAAAACTCCTTTATACCGAACATATTGCCATGGTCGGTTACTGCAATACCCCTCATGCCGTCGGCCATGGCTTTGTCGACAAGCGCCGCTATCGACGCCTGGCCGTCAAGCAGGGAGTATTGAGTGTGAACATGCAGGTGAACAAAATTTTCCATCCGACTGATTAAGTATTTTCTTATGTGTAATTCTAAAGATTATTTAAGCATATCTATTGCCTCGTCAATGCTGACAAGGGTCTGTTCACCGGTTGACATATTTTTGAGGGTAAGGGCATTCTGCTCCAGTTCGGCTTCTCCGACTATCGCAACATAGCTCACTCCCAAGGCGTTTGCTCTTGCCATCTGTTTTTTCATCTTGGCGGCGTCGGGATAGATTTCAGCACTTATGCCGGCTGCACGCATTTTCTTGATCATGGCGAGAGAGGCAAGAGCTTCGCGCTCGCCGAAGTTAACGAACATTACTGTGACTCCGGCTGCGGTATCGGCTGGATAGAGATTGAGGGCATTGAGCACATCATAGATTCGGTCAGCACCAAACGATATGCCTACACCGCTGAGTCCACCCATTCCGAACACTCCGGTGAGATTGTCATAGCGGCCACCACCTGAAATACTGCCTATCGCTACATCAAGTGCTTTGACTTCGATAATGGTACCGGTATAGTAGTTGAGACCGCGGGCCAGACTTACATCGAGATCAAGAGTGGCGTCAAGGCCGAGAGCGAGTGTGGTTTCAACTACAAACTTCAGTTCCTTAACTCCGAGAGCGCCGGTTGCGTTTTCGCCCAAGAGATTCTCAAGCGCTTCAAGGCGCTCGTCGAGAGTGCCCGATATGTTGAGAATGGGGCGGAGCATGTCGATTTGTTCCTGAGTGAGACCTCTTTCGGCAAGTTCGGCGCAAACGTTATCAAGGCCAATCTTGTCGATCTTGTCGATAGCTACGGTTATGTCGATTATCTTGTCGGGCGCTCCGATAAGTTCGGCTATACCGGCCAGCACCTTGCGGTTGTTGAGTTTTATGGCTATTCTCACGCCGAGACGACGGAACACCTCGTCGATCATCTGCAGAAGTTCCACTTCGTTGAGAAGTGAGTCCGAGCCTACAACGTCGGCGTCACACTGGTAGAACTCGCGGTAACGTCCTTTCTGGGGTCGGTCAGCGCGCCATACCGGCTGAATCTGAAATCTCTTGAAAGGCATTTGCAGTTCATCGCGGTGCATCACTACATAGCGGGCAAACGGCACTGTGAGGTCATATCTGAGACCCTTTTCGCTTATGGTAGGGATAATCTTGCGGTAGTCACCCTCGGCCACACGCTCGGGCGACATATCTTTGAGAAAGTCACCCGAATTGAGTATCTTAAACAGCAGTTTGTCACCTTCCTCACCGTATTTTCCCATCAGAGTGCCCAGCGTTTCCAAAGCGGGGGTTTCAATCTGAGAAAATCCAAAAAGATTAAACACCTGTTTGATAGTGTTGAAGATATAGTTTCTGCGACACATTTCAGCAGGGCCGAAGTCGCGTGTACCTTTAGGTATGGAAGGTTTCATGATAAGGAATGAAAATTTTTAAAGTCGTGATTTGTGATTGATTAGTTGGCTGTGCGTTCACCGTAGGTCTCGCGAACGAACCATACTGCTACGGCTCCTATGAGTAGAAGCACTCCGGCGGCTACGAGCATGTTGACCTGAGCACCTCCGAGGGCTTTGAGAATTACTCCGCCAAGTAAAGCGGCGATAATCTGCGGCAAACAAATTGTTCCGTTAAATAGACCCATATATGCACCGAGATTGCGGCCTGACAGCGAGTTGGTGAGAATTGTGAAGGGAAGTGCAAGCATTGCGGCCCATGCACATCCGATAAGGAGATAGCTCACAAACAGCATATACTGATCATGGATATATAATGTGGAGATAAAGCCGGCGCCTCCGATGAGCAGACTCAGCGAGTAGATAAATTTATGGCTTTTGAACATCGGTATAACTATTGCCCAAAGCACGGAGCCGATCGCCTGAACCGCAAAAAGGGTACCGACCCAGTTGCCCGCTTCCTGATAGGCGGCTGAGGCAGGGTCAGAAGTATTCCATACTGTCTGTGCTATGGCACCGTTGGTGTAAGTCCACATATAAAGGAAAGCTGACCAGCAGAAGAACTGCACAAGTCCAACGCTCCAGAATGTCGCGGGAGCATTGGCGAGGAGTTTAAATATATTTGCCTCGCTTTTGGGTTGGGATTCCTTTTTATCAGAGTCCTCAATGCCGTGGAAGCGGGCATATTCGGCCGGTGGCATTTCTCGTATCGTTATGAAGCTGTAACCCACGCAGAGAAGAAGCACCCCCGCGCCGATATAGAATGACCATGTTACCGACTGAGGCACCTGACCCTGAGGGGCAAGGTTGCTGACGCCGATGGCTGTAAGCACCAGAGGGGCGAGATAGCCCACCAGAGAACCTGCGTTGCACAAGAAGCTCTGAATCGAATAGGCGAGACCTTTCTGACGCTCGTTGACCATATCGCCGACAAGCATTTTGAAAGGTTGCATGGCCATGTTGATCGAAGTGTCGAGAAACATCAGGGCTATAAAACCGAATACCATCGCTGCCGAGACTCCGAGTCCGAAG
>JAIDXU010000061.1 GCA_029058455.1 Paramuribaculum sp. | reverse complement strand
TAACTACACCTATCTATCACATGATTAAACAATTAATTTCATTAGCCGCGATAGCCGCGCTTTCAACCGGCATTGCACTTGCCGGCTCTGAAAATGTCAACCACCCCGACTGCGAACCTACGCAGCAAGACGGCTCGTCATGCGTCAAAAGATATCAGGTATATGGCGTGGCTTTCTACAATCTCGAAAATCTTTTCGACACCATCAACAACAACGGCAAATATGACCTTGAATTTTCGCCCAACGGCTCACGCCGGTGGGACGGAAAGAAATACCGTGCCAAGCTTCACAATCTCGCCAAAGCTATCAACGCGATGAAATCACCCACCACTCCCCTCGGCCCGGCTGTGCTCGGAGTGAGTGAGATTGAAAACATCACAGTGCTCAACGACCTCGTCAAAGAGCCTGAGATCAGAAAAGATATGCTCAGAGTGGTTCACCACGATTCGCCCGACCGCCGCGGCGTAGATGTGGGCCTGCTCTACAATCCCCGCCTTTTCAAACTCATCAATGTCACCAATCATTTCCTCGACATCGGCTATCCCACCCGCGACCAGATGGTAGTGGTCGGCGAGATTGCCGGTGACACCCTCGCCGTGATTGTCAACCACTGGCCGTCACGTCTCGGTGGTCAGGAACAAAGTTCCCCCAACCGCGAAGCCGCCGCACGTCTTTGCAAGCATATCGCCGACTCTCTGTGGCAGGTCAATCCCCGCATGGGTGTGATTGTGATGGGTGACCTCAACGATGACCCTGACAATAAATCATGCGCCGTAGAATTGGGAGCTGCCAAAGATGCCGAAGGGGTCGGCGCTCACGGTTTCTACAACCCGTGGTGGCGGGTGCTCTATGACAACGGCATCGGCACCCTCGCCTATAAAGGTGCATGGAACCTCTTTGACCAGATAATAGTGAGCGGCACACTGCTCCAATCCAATGCTCCCGAAGGTGGACTGATTTACCGCTCATGCAAGGTCAACAACTTTGACTTCCTCTATGACACCGAGGGAGCGCGTCAGGGTTATCCCAAGCGCACATTCTCGGGCGGCGCATGGCTCAACGGCTATTCCGACCACTTCCCCACCGAAATATTCCTTATCAAAGAAATAGGAAGTATAACCATCAAATAGAATCAGGCTGTTGAGGCTTTTCAGCCGGCAGCTCAACCGGGCTATCATTACCCTTTTCACCATCGGCCGACGGCGACTCAATTTCGAGCGCCGCCGGTTTTTTATTGGCCTTGACTGTGTCGCCTACTGATTTCGGAGCAACCGGCTCGGCCTTTACAGGCTCTGACGCGTCGGCATGAGTCAGAATCTTGAGAAAACGCTTGGCCACACGCGGAGAATAGGCATTGAAGATATTGTTTATAAGGCATACGTCGGTGATATTGTGTTGAGCCACATAACTTTTCACATCATGACGGAAATAGCGGTGGTCGAGCACATGAATCTCCTCAAACGAATAAAACAGATATCCGGGCACGGCATTACCATAGCTGTCTTTTATCACCACGAGGCGACGACCGTTTTTAACCGGGGTTTTAACCACGGTCTGATTATAGTCACCCCCCATAAAGGTGAGATAAGCTGACGAACTTCCGTCGGCATAATGATGGAAAAATTTTCCTGCCATCGGTTTTGTCTCCCCTATCGGGCGGAAAGACTTGTCAAGCTTAATGGTCGATACGGTTACAGTATAGTTTTTGTCGAGCGGCTCATAATAAACGAAATCCTCAGGTGCATTTTTGATAGCTATATCCTTTGAATATCCATACATCGTGCCTACATAGTTCTTGACCGTGTGGGTGGAATATGAGCTGAGTTCCTTGAAATCCACTCCGGCGGCTTTAGCAAAAGCTTGGGCGGCATAGTAAGCTCCGAGGGGCGCCCAGTGGTGGTCGGTGCGAAGATAGATAGGCTCCTCGGCATGTTGGGCGAGCGCGGTATAGGCATCCACCCCGGTAGCTCCTCCGGTGAGCTGCTTGTGGATATTGCGTATCACCGGCAGCTGGGGATTTGTAAGCTTTCGGGCTTTGGCAGGAGTATAAAATTCGGCTGCGGTGGGGATAACCATACAGTAAACTCTCACTCCGGGGCCAAGAGTAGTCTGATAGGTGTTGACCATATTGGCATAGGCGGTGCCTCCTCCCGATGCTCCGCCGAAAGCCATCAGTGCCCGCGCGTCAGCACCCGAACCTACCACAATAACTCCCGAATCGGCAAGTTTGGCCGCCCCTTCGGGAGTAGCATGACCGTCATAGTCGGCGATTTCGGTATTGGTGTCCATCATGTCGGCAGGTTCTTCCTTAAACATCTCATCCTCTTCCGGAGCCCCTGAGTCATCGGCGGGATTGGTTGAAGTCGCTACAAAAGTCACTTCCTCATCATCGCCCGACGGGAGTGAAAACGCCATTTTCTTCTTCAGCATCATGCTGAATGTCATAAATTCGTCGCGAAATGGTTGCGAGTCGCTAAACCACAGCGACACATCGTTGGCAAACGAGCCGTCAGCCAACCGCTCTACCGAAAATTCGGGAAAGGTTGTCAGCTCACGACGTTCCACCTCGGAAAATGTGGGCCGCGGGAAAAAGAGAAATACCAACGCGAGCAGTGTGAAAACACTGCCTACCAACGACAAAAAGAAATATTCGCGTTTCATAGCTCGGAGTGACTGGCTTTACTATTGATTGAGATACCTGAGCAGAGTGTCGGAAGTGCGGGGATTAACGGCATGACTCATATTGTTGACAAAGAGCAGGTCGGTAATGCCGTTATCGTTGATGTAATCAAGTATATTTTTTGTAAAATAACGGCAGTCAATCACATGAATCTGATTAAACGACCCGATGAGATAGGGAGGAATGGCGTTGCCGTAGCTGTCTTTCACAATAGCGAGTCGGCGCGGAGTATCGACGCCGCTGTCAATGCAGGTAAGGCGCGTATCTCCGCCCATAAATGTCAGATAGGTGGCCGAGCCCGAAGCCGACTGAAAAAAGGAGCCGCTTATCGGACTGCTCTCGTCAATAACGTTTAGACGCGCTTTGTCGAGAGTATAGACGGTATAGGTCACCGAATAGTTTGAATCGACCGGAGTGTAATAGGTAAAGGTCTCCGGAGCACGCTTTACGGCCGGATCGCCCGAAAACTTATACATGGTGCCTACATATCCCGGCTTGTCATGACGCTCATAGGCCGAAAGGTCAAAGAAATCAACCCCGGCACTCTCGGCAAAACATCCTGAGGCATAATAAGCTCCGAGGGGCGCCCAATGGTGATCGGTACGCGAATAGATAGGCTCGTTGACATGAAGGGCGAGAGTAGGATAAATATCCACCGGCTCGACATCAGGCGAAAGGTTGGAGAAAATTTCTATCATCTGACGACGCACATTTTTAGCATTGGCCGCCGCCTCATCAGGGCAATAATAAGCCACAGGCACCGGTACAGGCATACAGTAGACCCTTACTTTCGGCCCGAGCTTCTCGGCATAGGTATTGATTACCGAGGCATAGGTACAAGCTCTTTCGCTCGACCCCCTGAACGGCTCGAGCGCACGAAGAGTATCCCCTCGCCCCACAATCATAATCCCTCTCCGCGCCTTGCGATAGGGAGCTTTACCGGTAAGAGTATTGACATATTCAAACGAGTAGTTATCGCCTGAGTTATTACCGGCAACAGGAGCTTCGATTCCGGCGGCCTCCATCATTTCGAGATGAAGGTTGTCGATGTCAGGGTCGTCATCTCCCCGCCCGAAAAGCTGCAGGCCACTCATCATAGCGGCGACAACCAGCACAAACCTGATTGATTTTCTTATATAAGACATATTTCAGATCAAAATCGTGTGTAAAGAAAAGCGTTATTGGTGGCTCCTATCAGTAGCGCCACACTCACTATCAGCACCACAACCGACACGATAGTGCGCGAAATCATTTCGGTAGTGGCGGCAACCGACGAACCGTGACCCATCACCACTCCCGGTATTCGGCTCACCCAGCTGCGCACAGGCATACTGAACACCACTGCGGCTATCCATAGCCAGAAGTGGGTGCGCAACGCATTTTCATCGGCAAACTGCCAGAAAATACCTGTCCCCCCAACGAGAGCATGGAAAAATCTTCCCATCTCGTTTATGTCGGTGAAATAGAAAATTCCCCATCCGAGCACCACGAGCAGCATGGCGTAGCAGTGGAACACCAATCTCGGCAACATATTGATACGCGGAAGAATATATTTCTTCTCAACCATGAGAATCACCGCGAAATACAGACCCCAGAGAATGAAGTTCCAGCTTGCACCGTGCCACATGCCGGTGAGAAACCACACCAGCAGAATATTGATGACCTGATGGCGACGATTGCCTCCGAGCGGTATATACACATAATCGCGGAAAAAGCTGCCAAGCGACATGTGCCATCTGCGCCAGAATTCGGTGATTGACCGTGAGCAATAAGGATGATCGAAGTTTTCGTTGAAATGAAATCCGAGACAGCGGCCTATGCCTATGGCCATATCGCTATAACCGGAGAAATCAAAATATATCTGGAATGTAAAAGCCAGAATACCTATCCACGCGCCGCATACACTCACGTCGCCCAGATTGGAGGAAGCGAGAAATCCGTCGGCTATCTCGCCGAACTGATTGGCCAGAATAACCTTCTTGCCGAGACCGAGCAGAAATCTGAACACGCCGTCGCTCACATCGGCGGGAGTGACACTGCGGTTGGAAAGCTCGCGCGCCACGGTGTCATAACGCACTATCGGCCCGGCAATAAGCTGCGGGAACATTGAGATATAGAGCAACAGATCGCTGTATTTGCGCTGCACATCGGCTGCACAACGATAAACGTCGATCAAGTAACTTATGCTCTGGAAGGTATAGAAACTTATACCTATCGGAAGTGCAATTTCAGGTATATCGGCTTCGATACCGAAAATATGGAGATTGGAGGCTATGAATCCGGCATATTTAAACACACCGAGCATGGCTATATTAAGCGCAAGGCCCACAACAAGGGCGAAGCGGCGCCAGCGTCCTTTGGCCGCAGCAATCCACAGGCCGGAGAGATAGTTGATAAATACCGCTCCTATCATCAGGAACACATATATCGGCTCACCCCACGCATAGAACACCAGCGAGAAAACAACCATCACGCCGTTTCTCACCGTAAAGAGAGGGTGATTGCGGTCATCGCTCATGCGGCGGTCAAGCCACGCCCCTATCTGATAGCAGATAATGAAAGCCGGCAGAAATACAAACAGAAAGAAGAGATCAGAAAATACCATTTTCCACTTAATTGAATCGGTTTAAAGAAACAGAGCGTCAATCTCCTGATTTTCCATCATAGAGTGCGCAGATTCTGCGGGCGAGATAGCGACCGTTGCGGGCAGCGCCCTCCCTATTGGTATGAACTCCGTCGCGGGTAAGCTTCAGAGCCTTACGTTCGGAGGCGGCGTTAATCTCAAGCTCCTTATCCTGACGCACCACGTCGATCTCCATCATCTCGCCCATGCGCTCCATGAGCGTAGTCACGGTTTCAAAGCGCTGAGAATTGGCCTTGGTAAACTGCATAGGGGTAAATATCACCACTTTAGCCGACGGAAGCATGTTTTCTATAATCTCACAGCCATATCTCAGCGACTCGGCAAGGGTAACAACTTCGCCCGGTTCGCAGGCAAGTATGTCACTGTCGGGAATCACCATGGCGCTCTCGGCATTAACGTCGAGCAACGATGGCCGCTTTGAGGCAAACCATATATCGTTTGTTCCCGCGGCTATGATAACCAGATCGGGACGAGGCACCTTCATGCTGTCGAGATCCTCTTTTAGTCTCATTATCTGATTGTAGATAGTGTTGTCATCACCGAGCACTGAGATATTTTCCTTTGTGTTGAGTCGGGTGGCAGCGGTGTTGGTCCATGTAGCGCCGCTGCGGGCATAGCTGCGGCACCATCTCGGAGTGGTTTCGCGCACCCATTCGTAGGTCCAGCCGCGGGGATCGGAACAGTCGTCACCACCGAGCCAGGTGTTGCTGTCGCCCAAAATCACAACATTCTTGCCTTTAAGCGATGATTCGGGCGACGGCATTGCTCCGAGCCGGAGACCTGCCGCAGCAAAAAGCAGAATAGCTAAGATTTTTAAATGAAGATGTGACATCTTTGGAGAGGTAATTTATTGGAATCCGTAAATTTAAAATCAGAATCAGTCAATATCGTCGCCGAGCAGATCGGGGCGCAGGCGGCGTGTGCGCTCGAGAGCCTGTTCATGACGCCAGTTGTCGATTTTGGCCTGATGACCCGACAGAAGTATGTCAGGCACACGCCAACCTTTGTATTCGGCAGGGCGCGAATAAACCGGAGGAGCAAGAAGATTATCCTGAAAAGAGTCTGACAAGGCACTCTGTTCATCACCGAGCACACCCGGAATAAGCCTTACCACCGCATCGGTTATGGCAAGAGCGGGAAGTTCGCCACCGGTAAGCACATAATCGCCCACCGAAATCTCGCGGGTAATCAGATGTTCGCGTATTCGGTAATCTATCCCCTTGTAGTGGCCGCAGAGTATGATGATATTGTTGAGCATCGACAGTGAATTGGCCATAGGCTGGTCGAAAGTCTCTCCGTCGGGCGATGTGAAAATCACCTCATCATATTCGCGCTGCTCCTTAAGCGCGGAGATGGCACGGTCGATAGGCTCGATCTGCATTACCATTCCCGCCTCACCGCCAAAAGGATAATCGTCGATTTTACGGAATTTGTTGGTGGAGTAATCTCTCAGATTATGCACCACTATCTCGGCAAGCCCCTTGTCGCGCGCCCGTTTGAGAATCGAGCAGTTGAGAGGGGAAACAAGCATTTCGGGTAATACTGTTATTATATCGATACGCATGATTGGTCTGTATATTATGTCAGATGTGATTGGTCTCTTTATTTTATTGATTATAGTTGGCGAGGGTGGCGGTAAGCTCTTTCACCACCATAGCCTTGAGCTCGGGGGGTGACAGCACCGTTACACTCGGGCCCAACGACACAAGTTCCTGCACAAGGTCGGGAGTTAGCTTAAGCCGATAGGTAAACACCGAATATCCGTCACCCACCATTTCGTTCTGAGAGTGATGGAGAGGTAGCGCCCTGAGATATTTGGCGCGGCGCGGATCGCATTTCAGGCTTACCTGATAGGTGTTGCCCTGATTGAATATTATGCCGAATGAGTCACGGGCATAGACAGCCGGCGAGAAGTCGACAGGCATTTCAAACACCTCCGACTGCACGCTGAGATTACTCATGCGGTCGAGGGCATAGGTCTTTATGACATTTTGGCGTATATTGCGACCGGTGACATACCATCGCTGACGGAATATCTTGAGGAAATAAGGCTCTATGGCCACCCCGGTATTAGGGGTTGAGCGGGTATAGGGATGATAGGTGAATACTATCGGATGATATTCCTTGAGAGCCGTTATCACCGAAGCGAGGTGTTCACGCGCCGAGGGCACATCCTCAACAAATATCCGGTCGGCTATCGCCGAGGCATCGGCAAGGGAGTTGTTGATTGCAGCCGAATTAAGCATCCAGTCGGTCACATTACCCCCTCCGGCAATACTCTGATCTCCTATATAATATTCAAATGTTACGGGATCACACATTATGGTGATGCCGAACAGCTGCTCGATGGCGGTGCGGTAGTTATAGAATGTGCGACGCGGCAGCCCCTCTCCCTGCGAATAGGAAGAGCGACGCCACAGAGCGTCAAGCTCACGGCGCGAAATGCGCCCGTGACGCCTTATCGTGTCAATTATCCAGATATATTTGCAGAAAAGGTCGCGCGACATTGCAGAGACTGTTATTTAATTTCAGGAGCGGAAAGCGAAGCCGGATTCTCTTTCGCAGAAACAAAAACGGCTGAGACAAACAGGCCTATACAGGTGTAGGCGGCATTGATGAGCAGCAGTTCGAATCCTGTCTCATAGCCTAAGGCCGCAAGGCCGCGGGTAGTGAGCCACGCAAGGCAGGGAGCGGCGATACATACCACCGGCACCAGTCGGTCGTTAACCCTCATCTTCGATGACAAGCCGAACACAAACAATCCCAATATCGGGCCGTAGGTATAAGACGCAAGGGTATAGACCGCGCTTATGGCATCATCGTCGCTCAGATGATAGAACACGATTATCACTAAGGCCATTGTGACTGTCATGGCAACGTGAACCATGCGGCGCACAAAGGTAAGACGGCTCTGCGACATCCTTTCGGGAGCATGTAGTATGTCGACAGTCATTGAGGTGGTAAGCGAAGTGAGGGCGGAACCGGCTGCACTATATGCGCTCGACACCAGTCCCAACACAAATATCACTCCGACAGCCACAGGCATCGCGTCGCTGAACACCACCGCGCCAAACAGTTCGTCGGATTTGGCGGGAACGCTGAGCGAGGTTTGCTCACAGTAGATTGTCAGCAGTGTGCCGAGCACAAGAAAGAGCAATATCACAGGCACCTGCATTATGGCGCTGACCATCATATTCTTGCGCGAGGCTTTGAAGTCGGCACAAGCCATGTGGCGCTGCATCATATCCTGATCGAGGCCGTTGGTGGCTATGGCCATGAATATGCCGGCAATAAACTGCTTCCAGAAATATGTGCCCTCCATAGGATTGTCGAAATAAAACACCTTAGAGGTGGAATGTGAGCTGACCACTCCGGGAAGGTCGCCGAAGCCTATGCCGAGCTGCGATGACACATAATATATACATAGGGCCACGCTCCCCACAAGACACAGACTTTTGATTATATCGGTCCAGATGAGAGTCTTTACACCTCCGGCAGCTGTATAAGCCCATACGAGAGCTAAGGTAACCGCCACATTGAGTTCGAACGGAAGGCCAAGCGGCGCGAACACAAGAAGCTGAACCACCACACACACCACAAAAAACCTGACGGCGGCACCAAGCATCTTCGACACGATAAAGATCCATGCGCCCGACAGATGGCTGCGACGCCCGAATCGATCGCTAAGATAGCCATAGATCGACACAAGGCCGCGGCGATAGAAGAGCGGAAGAAGCACCCACGCTATTACTGCATAGCCCACAACAAAGCCGAGCACCATCTGGAGATAGGCGTAACCTTTGCCCACCACCATGCCCGGAACAGAAATAAAGGTCACGCCCGAAATGGCCGCGCCAACCATTGCTATCGCCACAAAAGGCCACGGAGTCTTACGCCCGCCGGTGAAGAAACTGCTGTTGTCTCCTCCGCGAGCTGCCAGCCGGCCTACTCCGATAAGCACAAGGAAATAGGCGGCGATAGTCAATATCACAATCACAGATACCGACATCATTCAGGATAAAGAAGATAGGGTGAACGATCGGCACGGAACTTTTCCAGCCCGGGTTGCCAGGTTGCTTTTATCTCTTCGGCCGACATGCCCTGCTCTATCTGGCGACGGGTGGTGTCGTTACCGATAAGCAGATTGAAAAACCGGGTGAAGAATTTGTCGCCCATACCGAGATTACGATAGGCGTCAATGATATATTCAAGATTCACTCCCTGAGCGATAGCTTCCTCATCGCTCACAGTGCGGAGGTCAATGCCGTAGCAGAGTTTGTCTTTCTGAGGAGGATTGAGCGCACCGGGGCGTGAATGAGGGGTAAACGAAAAGTCATATCCCTTCATGGCAGGATGACCGTAGACCTGAAAGGGCATATCGGTGCCGCGGCCGAGACTTACAGGAGTGCCTTCAAACAGACATGTGGAGGGATAGAGATAGACCGACTTCATATTCGGGAGATTGGGAGAGGGGGCAACCGGCAGACGATAGCGGGTCTGATGAGTATAGTTGGCCACCGGAATGACGGTGAGCGGCAGATCAGCGCCACCTTTCAGCCACCCCTCGCCAACAGCCATGCGGGCAAGCTCACCGAGGGTCATGCCGTGAAGCACGGGTATGGGGAGCCTTCCTACTCCGCTCTGAAACTTCATGTCGAGTATTGGGCCGTCGACACTCATGCCGTTGGGATTGGGTCGGTCGAGCACCATAAACTCCTTACCGTTGACTGCAGCGGCGTTCATGAGGTCGATCATAGTGCAATAATAGGTGTAGAATCTCAATCCCACATCCTGAATATCGGTCACTATGATGTCAATGTTTTTCATCACCTCAGGCGACGGCATACGGGTCTTGCCGTCATAGAGCGACGCGATCGGTATTCCGGTTTTCTCATCCACCGAGCTGCTGACATGGGCGCCCGCATCGGCGGTGCCTCTGAAGCCATGTTCGGGGGAGAAGATTGTGGTGACATTGATTCCGCTGTCAACCATAATGTCGAGGGTGTGACGGTCGCCTACCATGCCGGTATGATTACTCAGCAGGGCAACCTTCTTGCCACGCAACAGCGGCAGGTAGCTGTCAAAGCGGGCGGCTCCGACAGTCACCTCGGCGGCAACAGGAACCTCGGCCTGTGCAGCCTCAGCGTCGGATGATGAGGCGGGGTGACCGCATGCCTCGACCGGCACCGCCAGCAGCGGCAGAGCAATCACAAGAGGCAATATATGAAGAAGATATTTTGACAGATTCATATAACAATCGATTAAGCTTACAAAATTAGTCAAAATCTCTGTCATCGCGCCGCTCTAAGCCCAAAAGAAATGCAAAGAAATGTTATTACACCCCTAAATTTTATTTTACTGATAAGATTGATTATCTTTGTGATGTGATTGGCAACTATCCAAACCACTATAAGAATTTGACCATGAAACCTCTGTTCAACCGATTAATTATACTCATTGTAGCGATAATCGCGGCAGTCAGCGCCAACGCTCTGACCGGGAAATGGCGCGGGGAACTATCTATCGGCCCCACTAAACTACCTCTCGTTTTCAACTTCACCGAGAACTCGGAGGGTATCACCGGCGCCACGATGGATTCCCCTCTTCAGAATGCCCTCGGCATACCTCTTGAAGTGAAATACTGTTCGGGGGACAGTCTCAGCGTCGCATGCTCGATGATAGGCGCCACTTATACCGCCAAAATAAGCGACAGCCTCATAAACGGTACCTTCTCTCAGCAAGGTTACAGATTTCCGCTCACACTCACTCCGGAGGATGATATTATGACACGTCGTCCCCAGACTCCACGGCCGCCGTTTCCTTACACCGAAACCGATACGGTGTTCACATCGGCTGACGGCACCCGACTGGCCGGAACTCTGGTAGTGCCTATCATCACGGATAAGAAAAAGAAGTTCCCTATGGTGGTGATGGTCACCGGGAGTGGGCCGCAGAACCGCGATGAAGAGATTTTTGAGCATCGCCCGTTTGCCGTCATTGCCGATGCTCTGGCAAGAAACGGAATCGCCTCCCTGCGCTATGACGATCGTGGCACCGCAAAGTCGGAGGGTAAATATTCAGAAGCCACTCTCGAGACTTTTACCGGCGACGCAAAGAGCGCCTTTGAGTTTGCCCGGGAACTTCCCTTTACCTCAAAGACCGGTATTCTCGGCCATTCGGAGGGTGGAACGATAGCCGTGCTTTTAGCCGCCGATCAGATTCCCGACTTCATTATCTCGCTTGCCGGAATGGTCGTGCCTGCCAAACAGACTATCCTTGAGCAGAATATCCAAATGCTCGAAAAAATCGGCATTACCCCTGCTGAAAAAGATGCCTCAATAAAGTTGATCGACATTCTCTTCGACCAAATCATAGCCCAACACATGGCCGGCAAGGCAGAGCCGCTCGACATCGACCTGATTTGCAAGGAAAATTCGCTCACAGTGCCGTCAATCGTGCTTGAATCGGTGAAGCGAAACAACAGCGCCCGAAACGGCTACTTTGACAGTCT
>JAIDXU010000060.1 GCA_029058455.1 Paramuribaculum sp. | reverse complement strand
CCTCAATCAAGCCCAAAAGCAACGGCAGCTTCCTTGATTCGATGGTGAAACTGTTTGACGAGGAGCGCAAATTAGAAAAAGAACTCCATATCGATCACCCCGGCAGCAAGAATCTTATCCGCCCGGAATATGTTACCTGGCTTCTTGACCGTCTGGCCGATTATGACGCGGTTATTACCGTCGATACCGGCATGAATGTGTCGTGGACCTCGCATTTTCTCAACAACAACTCCGGCAAAAGAGCGCTTATAGGGTCATTTAATCACGGCTCGATGGCCAACGCCATGCCTCAGGCCATAGGCTGTCAGCTTGCGGCGCCCAATCGTCAGGTGATAGGCTTTTGCGGTGACGGCGGTCTCATGATGTTGCTCGGCGACTTGATGACAATCGTGCAATATAAGTTGCCGATCAAACTTATTGTTATGGATAACCGTGCTCTCGGCATGGTGAAACTCGAGATGGAGGCGGCCGGTATTCCTGACTGGCAAACCGATCTTCTTAATCCTGATTTCGCCGCGTTAGCAAAAGTAATGGGCTTTGCCACTGCCGAAACAGTAGATGATCCTGCTGAGGTTGAAAACGCCATGAAGCGTATTCTTTCTTCCGACGGGGCTGCGTTGCTCTCGATTAAAACCGATCCAAATGCACTGAGTATGCCGCCGAAGACAAGTCTCAAGCAGGCTGCAGGGTTTGGCGAAGCTATGATAAAACTTCTCGCCATCGGTCGCGGCAAGGAAATGATAGAGGCAATAAAATCAGCGCTATAAAAATTATCAACAACATATAAAGCTAACGACGGAAACACCTTCAATTATGTCGGTATTTCCGTCGTTAGTGTATAGTCAAATAGCTGCTTTACTTTGAAGTAAGGTTGACTTGAGCCTCAGTCGGAGCTGCAGAATCGGGATTAACCGTAAATACATAATAGTTACGCTTGCAAAGAGCCCATGCAAGGATTAGACATACTACCACTCCGCTGAAAATAAACTCAAATGTTGGCAGGGTTGAGTGAAACAGCTTTCTGGCTGCCCCATCGACAAAGGGCACCATCATTATTGACACATAGTTGGCCGAAAGCACATATCCGAAATATTGGGTGCTCAGTTTACGGTTAGGAGCGACATAGGTAGTTTTATTATAAATAATCGGTTGGATGACACCATAGCCGAAACCTGTAATTAAGGAAGAAACAGTATAAATCCAGAAATTGTGTGTAAAGCCGATTCCGAAAAGGCCGGCGGCGCAAAGCGCGAGACAGATATACATGGTGTTCTTACCAAACAGATGTTTTAGCTGAGATACAAAAGCTCCGCACACTGCGCACATCAAATAATACATCGCTGTCACCACTCCCACCTCGGTTGTTGTCATTCCGAAATGCTCCATGCAGAATGGTGCATAATAGGAAATTGAGGTCGTGGCATAAGTGAGGAAGAGGTAAAGACATATCAGGCTCACAAGCATCCATGTGGAGCGACTGCCCTGAAAGTGATCCGAGGAAGACTGAGAATCATTTTCTTTTTCGGACTCGACAGCCGGTGTAGCATTATTAATGATTCGATGCTTGTTGACATAGGATTGTGTCATGAAAGGCACTAATGCCAGTGGGATAAGAGGGGTGAGATAGACCACGAAAGCGGCATGCCAATTTATGGCAGCGACTATGCCGACATAAATATTGGCAACGATCACCATTGCGTTTGACGTGGTGGATTTCAAACCTAAATCGGTCTGTCGGGAGCCTCCGATAAACCATTCTGATATATAGCCGGCGGCGATTGGCACAACAAGACCGCATCCTACACCTACGAAACAACCAAGCACAATAAGAGCCATCATGCTGTTAGCAAAGAAGCAACCGATACCGGCAAGTAGAAATATCATCAGACCGGTAATAAGTACAGCGGTCTGTCGGGAAGCTGTTGAGATTTTTCCGGCAATAAGTACCACAGGAATCATACAGAGATTAGGCAGGGAGGTTACAAGCTGAGCCTCCATCTCTGAGGAATGGAATATATCACGCAACTTACCAAGCATTGGAGAAACTGCCAATCCCGGCATATTAATAGTGAGCGATATTGACAATATGGCAAGTAAGGAAATCAATGGCATCTTGCCGTTGCCGGAACTGACATATTTCATAGCCAAATCAATTTATGGTGTTTAGAATATTATCGGAATATATAACCTTATAACTCTTTATATGCCGGATTGTTTAATAATCAGATGAATTAGATTCATTTTATAGCATACATCCAGTCAAGCTTCACAGCAATTCAGTAAACTTCTATTCAATGAGAGGATAATACAGTAGTATATATAGTGAAATATTTACGTTTTTTGTATATTTGCAAGGATATTGAGGGGTTACGACATACTACCCTTCTGAACTTCATTGAATCGATAAAGATGCAACACCTTAGAAAAACCTCTCCGATATTATGGATCCCGAGTGCCTATTTTGCAATGGGTTTACCCTTTGTGGCTCTTTCATTGGCCTCGGTCATTATGTTTGCAGATCTTGGCATTGATGAAGCAAGTATAACATTCTGGACTTCATTGCTGATTTTGCCATATTCGCTCAAACCCTTATGGAGCCCGCTTCTCGAACTCTATTATACGAAAAAACATTTTGCCCTGATATGTCAGCTGCTTACGGGATTTTGTTTCGGATTGATAGTGTTTTTATTGCCCATCGATGATTCGTTTGCATATATGATTGCAATAATGTTTGGTATATCGGTATGCGGGGCGACAAATGATATTGCAACCGACGGCATATATCTGACGGCAATTGACAAAAAGACACAGGCGGAATATATCGGTTGGCAGGGCGCATTCTATAATCTGGCCAAAGTGCTTGTAAACGGTGGCCTGGTATATCTGGCCGGATTGTTGATAAGACATTTTAAGACCGAGAGTCCTGAAAATGCCGTGAAATATGCGTGGATGGTCATTATGGGAATAGTATCATGTGTAATGATAGGATTGTTTATCTATCATCGCATATTCCTGCCGGTGGGATCACGAAACGAAGATTATCCGCGAAGTTTCCGTAACGCTATGATTTCACTGCTTGATGTTTTCAAAGCCTTTTTTACCAAGAAACATATTTGGATTTATATTCTTTTCATAATATGTTATCGGTTGACCGAAGGATTTGCAATGAAAATGATACCGTTGTTTCTGAAAGCACCTGCATCGGCCGGAGGTCTTGATCTGTCGAACGAGACAATCGGATTGATTTACGGAACTTTTGGTACGATAGCCTTTATCGTGGGTTCGATTTTCGGCGGTTATTACATTGCCCGTTTCGGATTGAAGAAGGTATTGTTCTCGCTGGTGTGTATATTTAATATTCCTTTTGTTATCTATTTGCTGTTCGCTCAGTTTCAACCCGACAATCTGGTTATAATAGCATTAGGATTAGTTTTTGAATATTTCTGCTATGGGTTCGGTTTTGTAGGTCTGACTCTGTTCATGATGCAACAGGTTGCTCCCGGTCAGCATCCCATGACACACTATGCATTTGCATCCGGCATTATGAATCTTGGATTTATGCTACCCGGAATGATAAGCGGTGATGTGTATCAGCACACCGGATATGAATTATATTTCATAATAGCATTGGCTATGTCGGTACCGGCGTTTATACTTGCTGCCACGATACCGTTTGCTCATTCATCTGAAAGTTCACAATCAAAATCATAAATATGAATACTCCTGAAACACAAATATCTCCTGAGTTGCTGCCGTGGGAAGAAAAGCCTGTGGGGTGTAAAACTCCTTTATGGCGATTCTCCAAAAATCCTATTATCGACAGGTATCATATTCCTTCCTCCAACAGTATCTTCAACAGTGCCGTTGTGCCGTTTAAAGATGGATTTGCCGGTGTGTTCCGTTGCGACAACAAGGCTGTGCAGATGAATATTTTTGCCGGATTCAGCAAAGATGGTATTAATTGGGATATCAATCATCAACCGATTGTATTCCGCCCGGGCAATACCGATATGATCGAGTCGGAGTATAAATATGATCCTCGTGTTACATGGATTGACGACCGTTATTGGATTACATGGTGTAACGGATATAACGGCCCTACAATCGGAATCGGCTACACGTTTGACTTCAAAGAATTCTACCAGTGTGAAAACGCGTTTCTTCCTTTTAACCGTAATGGTGTTCTCTTTCCACGCAAGATTAACGGAAAGTTTGCGATGCTAAGTCGCCCCAGTGATAACGGCCATACTCCATTTGGTGACATATTTATCAGTTATAGTCCCGACATGAAGTTCTGGGGTGAACACCGCTGCGTAATGAAAGTGACTCCGTTTGAGGAAAGCGCATGGCAATGTCTCAAGATCGGAGCCGGTAGTGTGCCGTTTCTAACCGAAGAAGGATGGCTGATGTTCTATCATGGAGTAATTCGCACATGCAACGGTTACCGTTATTCACTTGGAGCTGCAATACTTGATAAGGATAATCCGGCCAAAGTGCTCTATCGTTCACGCGATTACCTGCTCGCGCCAGCCGCTCCCTACGAATTGGTCGGAGATGTTCCCAACGTTGTTTTCCCTTGTGCATCTCTTACTGATGGAAAGCGCGTTGCAATTTACTATGGCGCTGCCGACACAACCGTCTGCATGGCATTCGGATATGTTGATGAAATAATTGAGTTTGTCAAACAAAATTCATATATCGGATAGCAGGTGATAACCTATCACGAAAGCAGCTTCTCGACTACAATGGCATTGTTATGCTCCCTGTCGTGTGAGGAGTAGAGCAACGTGACTTTCGGTTTGTTGGCAATCTCTTTTTTGAGAGCATCAAAAGCCGGATTCACTTGCAACTCCTCCGCATATCGTTTCTCAAACTCAGGCCATTCGGTTTCAGGATTCTGATGGAACCATTCTCTGAGTTCGGTTGATGGTGCTATCTGCTTATCCCATGAATCATAATGGAATGTTTCATGCGAAAGACCTCTTGGCCAAAGGCGATCGATATAAACTCTGTATCCATCGTCAGGCAACTCGGGATCGTAGGCTCTTTTAATCTGTATAGTCTGTTTCATAACTATTGTTTTTTTAAAACAACAATCCGGTGGCGGTATTGGTTGATTTGAACCATTAGGAAGGCATAGTCGTTTTATTTGCGACGCCGACATATTGCCGACATCAGATTTAAAACCTAATGATCTATGCTCGAAACAAGCTACCGATTCGGTGAGGTTAATAACCTTTCCACCCAGATAGAGCCTTCTGATGAGAAGGTGCAGTTTAAACCAGTGTTTAATAATGCCCACGGAGGTGTTGCCCTTCTCGGATTTAAAGCCGGGCAGAAGCTCGACGAACATCTCTCCCCTGCCGAACTTATGGTTACGGTAATCGAGGGTGAAATTGTTTTCACTGTTATCGATAAACCTCATACCATTCGTGCGGGAGAATTTCTACTTGTAGGCGAAGGTGTGCCTCACAGCGTTGTCGCAAACGCTGACTCTAAGGTTATGCTTACAAAAATCAAAGCCTAAACACACGCTTTGAGAGTATAAAACTCACCCTGAAAGTCCTTGGTGCTTTCAGGGTGAGTTTTATTTTATTCAGGCATGATTATTTCGGCGGGGTTTTCAATCAATACCGGCGTTTTGCCAATCAAAGAAAACAGGTCATTATTTGATATTGCTATGAATCCGCATGGGTCACCATCTGTAATCACGATCTTATCTCTTGAGGCCACATCCTTATCCATTACAAATGTCACGTCTCGAGCTTCATCCCTAAGCAAGCCGAAAGGAGTTGCCGCGCCATGAGCGGTGCCAAGTATCTTCATCATAAGTTCCTCATCGGCAAAAGATACTCTCGGAATCTGCAATGATGCGCCAAACTCTCTTGTTATGAATGCCTTTCTCGCATGAGTGACATAAAGCCAGAGCTTGTTTTTCTGACGGTTGGTAAGAAGGATTGTCTTTACGGTTTCAATACCGAATGCTTTGTCGATATTCAGACAGTCATCCATCGATATGCCGGGATCACTTTCGATTCTTTTATAATCAATTCCGGCCCGGTCGAGACTTTCATAAATCAATTTCTGGGTCTCGGTCTTGAACATCTCCGGCGCACCGGTCATGACTTCACTCGTATAAAAACCTTTCTTGCCTTCCATTATTCATTTAAGCTGGTTGCCGTCGCTGAATGCATTGCCGACTTTGGTTCCAAGAACTATATAGCCGTTGTGAACGGGGTCGAATGTGATGAGACGCATTTTCTCAACATCAGGTTTGCCATCAGCGGCCAGATAACGCTCGTCGCACACGATATTTACAATCTCAGCTATGATATAGTAGCCTGTCTCTGACTCATAGAGTTTCTCTTTTATCCTGCACTCAAGGGTCATCGGGAAACAGTCAAACACAGGAGCATTGACATTCTCGCCTCGAGTGGATTTCCATCCTGTCACAGCGATCTTGTCGGGATGTGTCTTTCCGCTGACGATACCCACGTAGTCGGCAGCAACCATTGTTTCTTCAGTAGCGAACGACAAAGTGAAATCACCGCAAC
>JAIDXU010000006.1 GCA_029058455.1 Paramuribaculum sp. | reverse complement strand
ATTCATCGGCGAGCCAGTTGATGATTACGTGGTCGAAATCATCACCGCCGAGGTGAGTATCACCGTTGGTCGACTTAACTTCAAACACGCCGTCGCCGAGCTCAAGGATTGAGATATCGAATGTACCGCCTCCGAGGTCGAATACAGCGATCTTCTTATCCTGATTAGCCTTGTCGAGACCATAGGCAAGAGCTGCTGCGGTAGGCTCGTTAACGATACGCTTAACAGTAAGACCTGCAATTTCGCCGGCCTCCTTGGTGGCCTGACGCTGAGAGTCGTTAAAGTAAGCGGGCACTGTGATGACAGCCTCGGTTACGCTCTGTCCGAGATAGTCTTCAGCGGTTTTCTTCATTTTCTGAAGAATCATGGCCGAAATCTCCTGAGGAGTATATTCACGACCGTCAATATCAACACGGGGAGTGTTGTTGTCAGAACGCACTACTTTATAAGGTACGCGCTCGATTTCTTTCTGAACCTGATCATAGGTTTCACCCATGAAACGTTTGATCGAATAGATGGTGCGCTCAGGGTTGGTGATAGCCTGACGTTTGGCGGGGTCACCTACCTTACGTTCACCACCGTCAACAAATGCAACAATCGAAGGGGTGGTGTTTCTACCTTCACTGTTGGGTATTACAACAGGATCATTTCCTTCAAGAACGGATACACACGAGTTGGTGGTTCCGAGGTCTATGCCAATAATTTTTCCCATAATTTTGAGATTTTATTCTTTATTTTGGTTTTGAGTTAATTCAGTTAATTCTGCAGATTGTCGAATCGACCGGGCTGCTTTCGCTCACCCTCTCTCCTCGGTTCTGCTACAATTATTAAACAAACATAGTGCCAAAAAAGTTGCATGGGATTTTAAGTGGAATTCCGACCAATTATCGATTGTTTTTGTCACCATCCACCTGCCAAAGTGTGACAATATGGCCGAAATGCGGCATAATTACGGCATGACGCAACACAGGATAAAATCAGCCCGCCTACTCTCATCGAGCAAGCGGGCCACCATTAACTATAATAGTAAGAACTTTAAAATCAGTCAAGAGCCTTGTCGATAGCTGCCGAGCGGGCTGCTGAGGCACGCGATTTACGCTTAGGCTTTTCTTCGGTGACTGCGGGCATATCGGGCTTAACTCCGGCAAGATCGGGATCGATCATAATACGGCCGCAATATTCACACACGATAATTTTTTTGTGCATCTTGATTTCCATCTGTCTCTGGGGCGGAATACGGTTGAAGCAACCGCCACAAGCGTCTCTCTGCACATAAACGATACCAAGACCGTTGCGGGCATTTTTTCTGATGCGTTTGAAAGCTGTCAGGGTGCGCTCATCGATTTTGGTTTCAAGATTGAGGGCTTCGCCGCGGAGGGTTTCCTCCTCCTGTTTGGTTTCAGAAACGATTTCTTCAAGTTCCTGACGTTTCAGAGCGAGAATATGGTTGCGGTCAAGAAGCATTGATTCGGTCTGCTCGATCTCAGCCTTTTTATTCTCAGTATCGCGGGCATGCTCGTTGATATGTTTCTCTGCAAGTTCAATCTCAAGAGTCTGAAATTCGATTTCTTTCGAGAGGTGGTCATATTCACGGCTGTTTCTCACGTTATCGATCTGCTCCTTGTAGGTAGCTATTTTCGACTGTGAATCAAGAATCTTGTTTTGCTCGATAACGGTTTTCTTGCGCAGCTCCTCGATTTCATTCTTATATTTGTCGATTCGTGTATGAAATCCGGCGATTTCATCCTCAAGGTCGCGCACCTCGTTGGGGAGTGCACCGCGCTCGGCACGCAGTCTGTCGATTTTGGAGAGAATACGCTGCAACTCGTAGAGCGATTTGAGCCTTGACTCGACCGAGAGCGACTCGGCGGGTTTGGCTTTGCGTGTAGTAGCCATATATAGTGACGTTTATAATTATATTTTTCTATATGTTATGTGACAAGCTCAAAGATAAACCATAGGGTTTTGGTCGGAACATGCCAATTTGACTGCAAAGTTAGGAAATTTTTTGGTAATTAACTCATAAAATATCTCTTTGCTGCATGATTCGCTCTCATGATGGCCTATATCGGCTATGATTATCGACGAAGAGAAGTCAAGAAAATCATGATAGCGGGTGTCGGAGGTGAGATAAACCTGCGCTCCGGCGTCTATTGCCCGTCTAATCAAAGAGCCTCCGCTGCCTCCGCACAATGCCACCCGCTCTATTCTCGAACTGCTACCTGCATAACGGGAAGGATCGGAACATCTCACGACCGGTGAACCGAATTTCGATTTCACCAACGCGACAAACCGATCAAAGGTCAATGGCTCGGCAAGATTGCCCACACAGCCGAGACCCTCGGTCAAGTCGGGATTATGAGGTTCAAGCACCTCGACATCCTCCAGCCCGAGCATACGGCTCATGCGATGGCTCACGCCGCCGGGAGCGGAATCAAGCGCAGTGTGACTGGAATATATAGCCACATTGGCAGTCACAGCCTTGATAAGCGCAAGCTCGACCGGTGTTGAGCCGGTGAGCGATTTCACTCCATGAAAAAGAAGCGGATGATGAGACACAATCATATTGCATCCCTTGTCGATAGCTTCGTCGACAACGGCAGGCGTAACGTCGACAGTGAGAAGCACACCGGTGACAATCATGTCGGGAAAACCGAACTGGAGCCCGGTATTATCATAGCTCTCCTGCAGGCGGCGAGGGGCGAAAGCCTCGATAGCTTCCGCCACTGCCGCTACAGTTATATCGCTGAACTTGTCTTCTGAACTCACTTTTCAGGTTTGGGAGTGAGAGATATGAAAAGTTCGTCGAGCTGAGACTGATCGATTTCAGAAGGAGCGTCGATCATCATGTCGCGACCTGCATTGTTCTTGGGGAAGGCAATAACGTCGCGGATGGAGTCGAGGCCGGCAAGAATCGACACAAAGCGGTCGAAACCGAAAGCGAGACCTCCGTGAGGGGGTGCGCCAAACTTAAAGGCGTTCATCAGGAAGCCGAATTTATATTGAGCCTCTTCGTCGCTGAGACCGAGCAGACGGAACATGGTGTTCTGAAGTTCAGCCTCGTGAATACGAATCGAACCGCCGCCAAGCTCGTTGCCGTTAACCACCATATCATAGGCGGTTGCTCTCACAGCACCGGTGTCGGTTTCGAGTTTGTCGATATCCTCGGGGTTGGGCGAAGTGAAGGGGTGGTGCATGGCATAATATCTGCCGGTTTCCTCATCCCATTCAAAGAGGGGGAAGTCGATAACCCAGAGACATGAGAATTTCTGAGGATCTCTGAGACCGAGACGGCTGCCCATTTCAAGACGGAGCTCACAGAGCTGCTTGCGGGTGCGGGCGGTGGCACCGGCGAGAATAAGCATGAGGTCGCCGGGCTTTGCTCCGGCACGTTCGCCCCACGACTTGATAACATCCTCGCTGAAGAATTTACCAACGGAGCTTTTGATGGAACCATCATTCTCAAACTTAACCCACATCATGCCTGAAGCACCGATCTGAGGACGCTTCACAAAGTCGGTGAGCTGGTCGAGCTGTTTACGGGTATAGTCGGCACAGCCGGGAGCCACGATAGCTCCGACATATTCGGCATTGTCCATCACCGAGAAACCTGAGCCTTCGGTGAGATCCTTGAGTTCCACAAACTCCATGCCAAAGCGGGTGTCGGGCTTATCCGATCCGTAAAGGCGCTGGGCATCGGCCCATGTCATGCGGGGGAAAGGCTCGGTAAAGTCAATATCCTTTACATATTTAAATATGTGTTTCACCAGACCCTCAAACATGTTGAGCACATCTTCCTGCTCCACAAACGACATCTCACAGTCGATCTGAGTGAACTCGGGCTGACGGTCGGCGCGCAGGTCTTCGTCACGGAAACACTTCACAATCTGGAAATAACGGTCAAAACCGCTCACCATGAGAAGCTGTTTGAAAGTTTGAGGCGACTGGGGCAGAGCGTAGAACTCGCCGGGATTCATGCGTGAAGGCACAACGAAGTCTCTGGCACCCTCGGGAGTGGATTTGATGAGCACAGGGGTCTCGACCTCAAGAAAGCCTTTGGAGTCGAGATAACGGCGTATCTCAAAAGCCATCTTATGGCGCAATTCGAGATTTCTGCGCACTGCTCCGCGACGGAGATCGAGATAGCGGTAACGCATTCTGAGATCGTCGCCACCGTCGGTGTCATCCTCGATGGTAAAAGGAGGCACGTCGCTACGGTTGAGTATTTTGAGATTATCGGCTATGATTTCGATATCGCCGGTATCAAGGTGAGAGTTCTTTGATGTGCGCTCGGCAACCTTACCCTCAACCTGAATCACATATTCGCGCCCCAATTTGTTGGCACGCTCGCAAAGCGAGGCATCAGTATCGTTGTCAAACACTATCTGGGTTATGCCATAACGGTCGCGGAGATCAACAAAGGTCATACCGCCCATTTTTCTAATGCGTTGCACCCATCCGGCAAGAGTAACGTGACGGCCCGCGTCGCTAAGACGAAGTTGGCCGCAAGTATCGCTTCTATACATATTATATTATGATGATTGTTGGCTTATTAAAGATTGATTACGGAAGCGCAGATAAGCCTCTCCGGCTCAAAACGCCCGCAAAATTACACATTTATTTTAATATACGCAATAACCGGCTGACCGTCAATCAACAGTGTGATAGCCGTGTTAAAAAGCCGCAACTTAACGCGCGCCTAATTCGATTATCGAACCGGTAGTGGGGTCGAAGCGGGCGTAGGCGGGAGCCTTTTTGTCGACAAACATGCCGGGTTCCACACCAAACACAGTTCCGAGCTGTGCCATAGGCAGCTGGAGAGAGCATACCACATTATCCATATATATCACATCGACCGACGCATTGCCGGGAATACGATATGCAAGACCTCCTTTGGGGAATTTCCTCACTTCTCCCGATTCGGCAAGAGGCAATTGTCCGCGCGACACAACCTTTACGTCCACCCACAAAGGGTCTCCGCTCAGGTCAGTATCATCAACAATGCCTCGCGTAGCCGAAATGCGGCATACAATAGTGCGTGAATCGTCATCCTCGGGTATGATGGTGAATGTTCTGACCTCGGTTGAATGTTGTTCAGTGCCGGCAAACATGGCGGTAAGAGCGGCTTCCTGAGCTGCCAGGTTATCGAGGGCAAGCTGCATGGCCTTACCGTCGGAAGGCATATTGTCGGCGTCGCCCGATATGATGTCGTTGCGGCTCTGACGCAGTTCATAGATTTTGGCGGCGGCAAGTTCGGCACGTTTGGCTGTCGACTGTGCCTGAATCATCTCCTCGGTTACCACCTGACGCGCCACCGGCTGCTGAAGAATGGTAGGCTGGGGTGCCACCGCAGTCGGAATAGGATTGGCAGCAACCGTAGCCGTAACACTCTCTTCATCAACATTAATTCCGAGAGGAATATTGTCAGCTGTCAGAATCATATAGGGAGTGGTACCATTTTTAAACTGCACCATATAGCGCTCCTCGTTGTCGACGGTAACACCTTCGGCGTTAAGGGTAACGCTCTTGAGATTATACTGCGTGGAGGGCGTCATCACCGGATTGAGATTGAGATACTTGCGGGCATAACGCGCAAAGTCGCCCGGCTGCTTCACCACTTTTTCGACCTCTACGGTCACTTTAAGAGCAGTTGAGGGCAAGGAATAGATTATACCGTTGTCGGAGGCTTTGGTAGCTGAAATTTTCTTGGTTGTCTGAGCGCTGGCGGGGAGAGAAACGGCCGCAACCGCGCCCATTATCAGGGCTATACGTGTGAATATGTTGATGTTCATAAAATTTTAAGGCAGATGTTCTATTACACAGTTATCTGTCAGCCGAGAGTTTCTTTGATGGCACGGCCTACGTTTTCGGCAATATCGCTTGCGGTCACTCCATAGTCTCCATGAACCTCGGCAGCCAGCTGACCGGCAACACCGTGGATATAGGAAGCGAGAAGAGGGCTGATTTCCGGGCGATAGCCCTGAGCCATAAAAGAGAGAATTATTCCGGTAAGCACATCGCCGCTGCCGGGAGTGGCGAGAGCCGGAGTGCCTGTGATGTTGAAATAAACCTTTCCATCGGGACGCACCAAAGCGCTGTAATGACCCTTGAGCAAAATCAGCAGGTTATAATCATCGGCCACCTTGATAGCTTTCAGCAAACGCTGCTCGTCATTGGCATGAGACCCGAACAGACGGTCAAACTCACCGGCGTGGGGTGTGAGAATCGAATGTTGGGGAAGAAGATTGAGCATAGTGCGCCGCTGGGCAACACAATTAAGGGCATCGGCATCGAGCACTACCGGCCCACTCGCGCTTTTAAGAAATGTCTCGAGCGCGGTTACGGTAGCATCCGAGGTTCCTATGCCGGGACCTATGGCAATGGCGTTGTAGCTGTGTGCCGACTTGATTTCGGTAACAATATTATCGTTTTTATCAGCTTCATAGAGAGCTTCAGGGGCCTGTTGCTGAATCACGTCATATCCCCAGCCCGGAGCATGAACAGTGAGCTTGCCAACTCCTGAACGCAATGCACCGCGGGCTGCAAAAAGGGCCGCTCCCATCATGCCGTAGCTGCCTGCCACAAGCAGCGCGTTGCCGAAATCAGCCTTTGAGCAGAAATCGGGGCGAGGCTTAAGCAGACGGCGAGCTCCAACCGCGTCTACAATCTGGAAGTTGGTGGGTGTGCGGCGGATAGCCTCGGTGTTTAGACCTATGTCGAGAAGTTTCCATTTACCTACCAACTCGGCATTTTCCTTCATCATGAAAGCCAGACGAGGAAACTCAAACGAGAGGGTAAGGGTGGCATGAACGATATCGCTGTTAATGGCGCCCTTGTTCCAGTCGCCGAACATGCCCGAGGGCACGTCGATCGACACCACAGTAGCCTCCGACTCGTTGATATATCTCACAAGGGTTTTGAAACCGCCCATAAGAGGCTCCTTGAGTCCCGAACCAAACAGGCCGTCGATCACGAGATGACTTCTTGTAAGTTCAGGCAACGTAAATGTGCCGGTCACCTCGGTGAAATTCACGCCATCGAGCTGAAGAAGAGCATCTCTGCAAACCCTACATTCATGCGACAGGCGATTACCGCCGATGTTAAACAGATAAATATCGGGAGCATAGCCCTGCTC
>JAIDXU010000059.1 GCA_029058455.1 Paramuribaculum sp. | reverse complement strand
GATGTCAGCGCGATTCTTCGCGCTGCTACATTCCTCACGCTCGGCGGACTACATGACTAATGAACTCCGGAGGAGTGACGGGTGGAAACCGTGGGTGCTAACCCGCGGCAGGGATCCTCCATAGCTTTGAACCCACAGCGTGGGTGATTGATGATTGGGAAGAATTTGGAGGTTATATTAAGTTATTGTATTTTTGTGACTTTGAATAAAATAGTTGATTATGAGCAGAACCGCTATTTATATACATCTTGTTTTTGCAACAAAATACAGAAAGAGAACCCTTTTTCCCGAGGGTAAAGACAGACTTTATGCCTATATGACGGGTGTTCTAAAAGCTACCAACTGTCATCTGTGCGCGATTGGTGGATGTGCCGACCATATACATATATTATTGGATCTGCATCCTACAGTCGCGCTTTCATCACTTGTGAGGGAGCTGAAGACCTCTGCGGTAGCCATGTTAAAACGAGAGCGGTTTCTGCCATACTTCGAGGGGTGGGCTGACGGGTATTATGCCGGTAGTATCAGCCCGAGTCATAAGGCTAAGTGCGAGGAATATATCCGTAATCAGGAGATACATCATCAGAAAGTCACTGTTGAGAATGAGATGGAGAAAATGGCCACCGTATATGGCTTCTCCTACCATATAAATGATTGGCTATGAGTCACCCGCTCTGCGGGTTCCTATACAGGGGTTGTCAGCTGCCGCGGGTTCGAACCCGCGGTTCACAACAGACGCCCGCGCCGCGGGCTACCTCCTACTGTGATGCGCTTGTAGCGTCGCGATTATTCGCGCCGACCGTGGCGTATCATCACTGCCATACAAGGGATCGGCCATGCGGATGTCAGCGCGATTCTTCGCGCTGCTACATTCCTCACGCTCGGCGGACTACATGACTAATGAACTCCGGAGGAGTGTCGGTCGGAAACCGTGGGTGATAACCCGCGGCACGAATCCACCCCCGGCTCGGAACCCTCGGAGAGGGTGATTGGTGATGGGGAAGAGTCACCCACTCCGCGGGCTACCCTATCTACTTCGACGCGCTGCTATACTCTTCGCATACCGACACATATACCCGTAAAAAGTTTTGGTTATAATGGAAACTTTTTCTATTTTTGCAAAAAGTTTAGGTTATAATGGAAACTCAGATTAATATTCCCCGCCCACATTATCTCAACAGGATTCTCCCTTATGTCGATAAGGGAATAATAAAGGTGCTCACCGGCCAGCGCAGGGTGGGCAAGAGCTATATACTAAAATATCTAGAGGATGAGATCAGAAAATCACATCCTACGGCCAATTACATTACGATTAATTTAGAGGATTTCGCGTTCTCGCATATCACCGACGCCGGCGCGCTCCACGAGGCGATAACTTCCCGTCTGTCTCAGTCAGTGAAAAACTATATATTTGTCGATGAGATTCAGGAGGTGGAGGGTTTTGATAAGGTTATCAGATCGCTCTGTCTCAATCCGCTCAATGACATATATGTGACGGGTAGCAATTCATCAATGCTCTCATCGGAGATTGCTTCAAGACTTGCGGGAAGAAGCATTGAGATAAAGGTTCATCCGCTTTCATATTGCGAATTTCTCGAGTTTCACGGATTGGATGACAGCGACAGCTCGGTAGATCTTTATTTGAGATATGGCGGCATGCCCTATCTGAGAAACCTGCCTGAGCGTGAAACATGGCTTGAATATCTCAGCGGTGTGGCCGACGCTTTGGTTTATCGTGATATAGTGGCACGCTATGATGTGCGCAACAATGATTTCCTGCAAAGAATGTTGCTATTTTTAGCCGACAATATCGGGCAGATTTTCACGGCAAAACGCATTGCCGACTATCTCAAGTCGCAGCGCGTGGGTGGCACGGTGACAAGTGTGCAGGCATACGCCGATTATATCTGTGAGGCATATCTGGTCAATAAGGTGAGACGTTGGGATATAGAGGGACGGAAATATTTTGAGATAGGCGAGAAATATTTTTTTGAGGATATGGGCTTGCGCAACGCTCTGGTGGGCTATAAGCCGAGCGATATTGGAAAACTGTTGGAAAACGCAGTCTACAACAAGTTGATTTTCGACGGCTATGATGTGAAAGTCGGCGTTATGACCAAAGGGCGCGAAATTGACTTTGTGGCCGAGAAAGAGGGTGAGCGGAAATATGTGCAGGTGGCGGTCAATGTCAATGACAGCGCTACTATTGAGCGGGAGTTCGGCAACCTGTCGGCTATTTCCGACAACTACGACAAGCTATTGATCACCCTCCGTGATTCCGCCCCCAACACTCTCGACGGCATACGCATGATGTCGTTGCGGGGGTTTCTGAATGAGTAGCGGAGGCGGGGAGGAGACGCAGCAACGCCGGCTATCGGGGAGATGGCCGGCGTTGCGCGCGTAGAAGTAGAAGTTTTTAGAAGGGAGGCTTATTTGAGGCCGTTGACGATTGTTTCGGTGTCGCGGGCAATCATAAGCTCTTCGTCGGTGGGGATAACCACGACTTTCACCTTTGAGCCGGGAACTGAGATGAGGGTCTCGGTGCCGCGGGTCTTGGCGTTGACTTCCTGATCGAGTTCCACACCCATGAATTTGAGGGGAGCGCAGACGTTGGCGCGGAGGCCGGTCTGGTTTTCGCCTACACCGCCGGTGAATACGATAACGTCAACACCACCCATTTCGGCTGCGTATGCGCCGATATATTTGATGATGCGCTGCTCATACATTTCGAGGGCGAGGTGAGCGCGCTCGTTGCCGGCGTTGTCGGCGGCTTCGATCTCGCGCATGTCAGATGAAATTTCGGTCACGCCGAGCACACCGCTTTCCTTGTTGATGATTTTCTGGAGGTCGTTGCCCGAGAGATTGTGTTTGTTGATGAGGTAGGTGAGCACACCGGGGTCAACGTCGCCCACGCGGGTGCCCATCATGAGGCCTTCGGTGGGGGTGAGACCCATCGAGGTGTCGACGCTCTTGCCGTTGAGCACAGCGGTGATTGAGCCGCCGTTACCAACGTGGCAGGTGATCATCTTGCAGTCGGTGGGATCGATTTTGAGGAATTCGGCAGCTCTCATCGAAACATAGCGGTGAGAGGTGCCGTGGAAGCCGTAGCGACGCACACCGTCTTCGGTATAGAAGCGGTAGGGAAGGGCATACATGTAGCTCTTTGCGGGCATGGTCTGATGGAAGGCGGTGTCAAACACGCCAACCTGAGGCACTTCGGGCATGAGCGACGAGATGGCCTCGATGCCGGTGATATTGGCGGGGTTGTGGAGCGGAGCGAGGTCGTAGCAGTCTTTCACCTGCTGGATAACCTCGTCGGTGATAAGCACGCTCTTGTTGAACTTTTCGGCGCCATGAACCACGCGGTGACCTACGGCGTCGATCTCGTCGAAGCTCTTTATGCAACCCTCTTTGGGGTCGGTGAGCTGTGAGAGGATAGCTTTGATAGCGCCTTTATGGTCGGTGAGGCCGAGGTCAACGATATCTTTCGATCCGTCGGGGCGTTTGAATTTGAGGAAGCCGTCGGCGAGGCCGATTTTCTCCACACCGCCTTCGGCAAGGGTCTGGTCGGCGGTGGTGTCGATGAGTTTATATTTCACAGAGCTGCTGCCGCAGTTGAGCACGAGAATTTTCATGATTGGTTATAATGGGGGTTAAGGTTTGAGGAATCGGTTGGGAAATCAGAGACCTTTGAGGCCGATGGCCTGATTGGCGGTCATGATGATGGTTTTGTAGATGTCTTCGGGGAAGGCGCCGCGGCTGAGGTCGTTGACGGGAGCTGCGAGACCCTGAAGCACGGGACCTACGGCCTCTACGCCGCCGAGACGCTGCACGAGCTTATAGGCTATGTTGCCCACTTCGAGCGAGGGGAAGATAAGCACGTTGGCACGGCCGCTGAGCTTCGAATCGGGAGCTTTGGCGGCTGCTACGCCGGGCACGAGGGCTGCGTCGGCCTGGAGTTCGCCGTCGAGAATAAGATCGGGATCCATTTCGTGGGCTATGCGGGTAGCCTCGACAACCTTGTCGATAAGCTCATGCTTGGCGCTGCCTTTGGTAGAGAAGCTCAGCATGGCCACTTTGGGAGTGATTCCGGCGATGTCGCGGGCGGTCTGACCGGCGGCAACGGCTATCTGGGCAAGCTCGGGAGCTGTGGGGTTGGGCACAACGGCACAGTCGGCGAAAATCAGGATGCCGTCGGTGCCGAAAGGTGAGTTTTCGGGGAGAAGCATGAGGAATGCACCCGATACCACGCTGATGCCCGGCTGGGTCTTGATGATCTGAAAAGCGGCGCGGAGCACATTGCCGGTAGTGTTCATGGCACCGGCAACCTGACCGTCGGCGTCACCGGCCTTAACCATGAGGCAGCCGAGATAGAGGGGGTTGGCGGTGGTGAGACGGGCTTCCTCCATCGAGATGCCTTTGCTCTTGCGCAGGTCGTAGTAGAGGGGAGCGTAGCGGTCGATGACCTCTTTGTCGGCGGGGTTGACGATTTTGGCTCTCCAGATATTTTCGAGCTTGAGCTCCTTTGCCATAGCATTGATTTCTTCGGGGTCGCCGATGAGAATCACATGGGCGAGTTCGCCGGCGATAATGCGGTCGGCAGCGGTGAGGGTACGGGGGTCCGTTCCTTCGGGAAGCACTATTCTCTGAGGATGAAGTTTGGCCTTGGCCGTAAGC
>JAIDXU010000058.1 GCA_029058455.1 Paramuribaculum sp. | reverse complement strand
CGAGAGTGCGCCGCGACTTTTCGATCTCACTTCGCTTCAGGTGGAGTGTAACCGCCGTTGGGGGTGGACTGCCGAAGAAACCTTGCGCCTGATTCAGAGCCTTTATGAAAAGAAGGTCACGACCTATCCGCGTGTCGACACGACCTATCTCTCCGAGGATATCTATCCCAAAGTTCCGGGTATTCTCAAACGCATGACACCTTATAGCGAGGTTACCGAACCTCTGCTCGGCTCACGGCTTCCTAAGTCAAAAAAGGTGTTTGATAACTCTAAGGTGACCGACCACCATGCCATCATACCTACCGGAGAGCGGCCCGACGCACTTGTAGGCAATGAGCGGCGTCTCTATCATATAATAGCTCTGAGATTTATCACCGTGTTCTATCCCGATTGCCGATTTGAAGCCACAACAGTGCTTGGAAAGGCCGGAAAGGAATCGTTTAAGGCGGGCGGTAAGGTGATTGTCGATCCGGGATGGCGCGTTGTGGCGGCAAAATATGAGAAACCTGACGATAAAAAGGCGGCCGATGCCTCATCTGACGATCAGGATAAAAAGGATGATGGCGAAGCCGCAGTGTTGCCGCCGTTTGAGATTAATGAGAGCGGGCCCCACACGCCGGGCTATCTCAAGAAAACCACCCAGCCGCCCAAACATTACACCGAGGGCACTCTGCTAAGGGCAATGGAAAGCGCCGGCCGAACGGTTGACGATGAGACGCTGCGCGAGGCAATGAAAGAAAATGGCATAGGGCGTCCGTCAACACGCGCCGCCATTATCGAAACGCTCTTCAAAAGAGGATATATTCGCCGCGAGCGCAAGTCGATAGTGGCTTGTCAGGCGGGAGTTGATCTTATCGACACCATCAATGAGGAGCTGCTCAAAAGCGCCAAGCTGACCGGATTGTGGGAAAACAAATTGCGCCAGATAGAGCGCGGCAGCTATTCTGCTCCCGAGTTTATTTCGGAGTTGAAAGAGCTTGTCACCGACATTGTGAAAAATGTGTTGAGTGACAATTCCATGCGCAAAATCGAGACTCAACCCGATCTTCCTCAGGAGAAAAAGAGCCGTAGCGGGGCTAAGAAAGAGCGGGGCGAGACTTCGCAGCCCAAAAAGCGCGCTCCGGCGGTGAAGTCGTTTGATCAGGTGGCATGTCCGCTGTGTGGCTCAGGTCATATACTTAAAGGTCGCACGGCTTTCGGGTGCAGCCGCTATGCCGAGGGATGCCGGCTTATTTTGCCGTTTGAGCAATATCCCGATTCGCTGACTCCCGCCAAACTCAATCAGAAACTCAAATCATTCAAGAAATAATGCCGGGCGAAAAATCTTCAGAACTGTTCCCTGTAGTCGACCTTTCGGGTAATGTGATAGGAAAGGCCACCCGCGGCGAGTGTCACGACTCCCGCTCAATGTTGCTCCATCCGGTGGTTCACCTCCATGTGTTCACTCCCGGCCGAGAGGCGTTGTTGCTTCAAAAACGCTCCACAACCAAAATAATTCAGCCGGGCAAGTGGGATACCGCCGTAGGAGGTCATGTGGACTATGGCGAAAGTGTGGCCGAGGCTCTGCTGCGCGAAACCCGCGAGGAGCTTGGCGTCGACGCTTCGACGGCAACGGCTGTCGGGAGATATGTGTGGGAATCGTCGGTTGAGCGCGAACTGGTAAATATCTTCGAAATGGAAGCCGACCCCGAGCGTTTCTCAACCGCTTTCGACCCCGAGGAGGTTGAGGCTGTGAGATTCTGGCCGGTAGAGGAGATTAAGGTCGCTTTCGGGAAAGAGATACTTACTCCCAATCTTGAAAAAGAGTTGCAGAAGGTTTATCCCGAAATTTTCAACCTATGAACGGCGATATGTGGCAGTGGATTGCAGTAGGAGTGGTTGTGGCATGGGCTTTGTGGCGCATAGCTGTCAACTTCCGATCAAAACAGCGTAAAGGTGACGGGTCGTCGTGCGGCTGCGGTTGCAGCGGGTGTGACGCCTCCTGTCCGCTCAAGGATGAGGAGAAACGTTAGCGATTCATGCGCTTCAGCACACTGTAGGCTTCCACAACACCCAACTCTCCGGCACGGCTGAGGTCGCGGTTGCCCGACTTTATATTGCCGAGTCTCAGATAGCAGTAACCTCTGTTAAAATAAGCTTCTCCCATTTCGGGTTTAAGCCCTATCGCTTTGGTCAGGGCGTTGATGGCCGATGTATAGTCGCCAGTCTCGGCCAGAGCCACACCCTTGTTGTAGTAGGCGGGCGCCATTGCCGGCTTGAGTTCAAGGGCTTTATCGAAAGCTTCTACCGACTCTTTGAGCAGCTGAGTTCTCATGTCAGGCAGGAGGCTTACATGTATTGAAGGCGTTTCGCTGTTCTCGTCAGCTATCGAGGCCTGAGCCTGCTGTTCAAGCGCCACACCTTTCATAAAGAGGGCGAGAGTGAATTGCGGGGTGATATTAGACGCTTCGTTAAAGTCGGCTACCGCTTTGGCATAGTCGCGCAGGGTGAAATATTCCATTCCTCTCGCGAAATAATCAATAGAGCGGGGCTTAGGCTTCTGCACAAGCTCGGTGATATAATTTATCGACGCGAAATGACGGTTGATATCCTCCTGGTCGGTGAGGGGAGTGGCGCGGTTGGTGACTTGCAGCAACATCGGAAGCGCACCGGTGAGGTTTACTTCGTCGACCTCTTTAAGATAGTCAGACGAGGGTTTGAGTTCGGTGGGTGAAGTGTAGTAGGAGGCGGTAAACATCGGTTCGAGACCCACCGATGAGTCCCATGTGTCCTGCACACGGCCTCTGATGCTTTTACCCGAAATGTCACCTGCCTGAGCGCGCTCCGTGCTGTTGCCGGCGGGTGAAGTTGTGAGCAGGGTAGTGAAGCGGGCGGCCACCACTTCCTGATCCTCACCCTCGGGATTGTCGATTTCAAGCAGTCGAGAAGGGTTGGTGTCATTTGCCACGGTTTCCCCCTGAGAGTCGGCTGAATAGGTGCCTACTTTACTGTTGGCCAGAGCGAGAGATTTGTCATAGTCCTCTTTGGCATTGCGGTCGCCGGCGGCCTGACGCACATCAAACCTCAGGAAATAGGCTGCCGCGAGGTCGGGAAAGGCGTTGACCACGGCGTTGGCGTCGGCAAGAGCGCTCTTGAAGTCGCTGCGGTTTTTCTGCACTATGGCGCGGTTGAACAAAGCCTTGTAGTCGTTGGAGTTATAGGCCAGCACACTGTTGAGGTCGGCGAGAGCTTTGTCATAGTCGGCCACTTCCATGCGCAGCAGGGCACGGTTGTAGGTGGCCATCATGTTGTGAGGCTCCAACTCGAGCGCATAGTCATAGTCGGCCATCGCGCCGAAATAGTCATCAAGCTTATAGCGCACGAAAGCGCGGTTGATATAAAGGCCCGGTTGCGAAGGCTCGAGCCTTATGGCTTCGTCGATGTCGGCGAGGGCAAGGGCAATGCTGTCGGGCGATTGTGAGTTCATTCGCAAGGCCGACCTGAAAGCTAATGCACGGGTGTTGAATCGGTTTAGGGCTATCGCACGTTCTACCGACTCTCTCGCGCCGACGGTGTCTTTGTGCTCAACCTGAAACTGTGCATAGGCTATATGGCCGTTGGCATAGCCGGGCGACATGGTGAGCATTCGGTTGAATGTCTCGGCGGCCGAGTCGGGTTGGTGGGCTTCCTGATAGGCTATGGCGAGGTTGAGCAAAACGCCGTTGCTTTTCGGGCGGTCGAAAAGCACTCGGTGGTAGTCGGTTATGGCTGCGGCGGTGTTGCCGAGATTCTGACGTGCCACGCCTCTCAGCTCGTATGCATCGGTGATAAAGGGATTACGCTCTATCGCGAGTGTGGCGTCGGCTTCCGCTCCCGAAAAATCGTCGAGATTATATTTGGCGATGGCGCGGTAGAAATAGGGATATGCAAGCCACGGTTTGACATCTATGGCCTGATTGAAATATCTTATCGATAGCACATAGTCGTCAAAATATAGAGCGTTGCGGCCTACTCTAACCACCTGGTCAACATTGATTTGGGCGATTGACTGAAAGGCCGTTAGCAATGTCGTGACCAAAAATAATATCTTAAAGCGCATGATTGGCGTGGAGGAGTCTGATTGGAGATTCAAAAATTTAGTGCAAAAATACGCCGAAATAACCGAATTACTGTATCATTTCACGCAAAAAAAGATTAATTTTGCAATCGTGAAGAATCTTAAACGTTTAATTCCCCTGATTTTGGCGAGTGTGTGTCTCCCGGGGCTCTCTGTAGCTTCATCCCCGCGACAACCTTTGTGGCGGCTCATGGAGCAATACGGCATGGAGGATGTTGCGCTGAGTGTGCCTTCGGTGGAGGTCAGCCTGATGTATGGGCGTGAGGATAATTTCACCGGCAAAGTGATGTATGATTCCACACTCACCCGGGCATATCTTCATCCCGAGGCGGTGGCGGCGCTCGTCAAAGCCGATAAGGAGCTTAAACGTCTGCGCCCCGATCTGCACTTCAAGGTGGCCGACGCTTCGCGGCCGTTTTCGGTGCAGAAGAAGATGTATGACACCCTGCGCGGCACGCCCAAGGCGCCCTATGTGAGCAATCCCGCCAACGGCGGCGGTCTGCACAACTACGGGTTGGCGGTTGACATCACTCTCGCCGATGCTCAGGGTCGCGAGTTGCCGATGGGCACACCCATCGATCACCTCGGCCCCGAAGCAAATATCGACCGCGAGGATGAACTCGTGGCTAAAGGCAAGCTCACCAAGGCCGAGCAAGCCAACAGGCAACTGCTCCGTCGGGTGATGAAAGCGGGAGGATTCATGCCTCTCAAAAGCGAGTGGTGGCACTTTAACCTCCGCTCACGCGCCACAGCCCGCGCCCGTTACCGGCTGCTTGATTTTTGACTTTCTCCCTCTTAACCTGATAATTAAAATTTCTATCATATAATCATGTCTATTTCCGAAACATCTCATAAGGAGAAACTCGTCATTGTGGGTGGCGGTTTTGCCGGCCTCAATCTCGTTAAACATATCGATAAAAAGAAATTTGAGGTAGTGCTTGTTGACCGCAATAACTTCCACAGCTTCCCCCCGTTGTTCTATCAGATTGCTTCAGGAGGTCTCGATCCCGGCAACATTTCCTTCCCTTTCCGCAGGGAGGTGAGACGTGTGGCCAAGGAGAGCGCCACCTACCACATGGGCGACGTTCACACCATCGACGTGCTCCGCAAAGAGGTGCGCACACAGTTTGAGACCATCGAATATGACAAACTGGTGATAGCCGCCGGCACAACCAATAACTTCTTCAACAATCCCGACCTGATCAAGAGCGTGTTTACGATGAAGAGCGCCGCCGAGGCTACCCGTTGCCGCAACGAGATTCTCGACCGTTTGGAGAGAGCGTCGCTCTGTGTTGACGATCCCGAGCAGCGTCGCCGCCTGCTGAGCTTTGTTGTGGTGGGCGGTGGTCCCACAGGTGTGGAGATTGCCGGCGCCATAGGCGAGATGAAGCGCTATATCCTGCCTCGCGAATATCCCAATATTCCGCGTGAGGATCTGCAGATAATTCTGCTCGAGGGCACCGACCGCCTGCTCGGTCCGATGAGCCCCGAGTCGTCGGCCGAAGCTCATCAGTATCTTGAAAAACTTATGGTTGACGTAAGGCTCAACCACCTGCTCAAGAGCTATGAGGATAACGTTATCACTCTTAACGACGATACCCGTATCTATAGCGAGATGGTGATATGGACCGCCGGCGTGACCGGTGAGCAGTTTGTATGGGAAAACACCGACTATCGCCCCGGTCGCGGCAACCGTTTCCCCGTTGACCGTCAGAACCGCGTTTTAGGTCTTGAAGATGTGTTTGCCATCGGCGATATTTCGCTTATGACCTGTCCTGACTATCCGAAGGGTCATCCGCAGCTTGCTCAGGTGGCTATTCAGCAAGCCAAACTTCTTGCCAAGCAGCTCAATGCCGGCACATGGGATAAGGAGTTCAACTATGTTGACAAAGGCTCGATGGCCACCGTGGGCCGTGACCTTGCCGTGGCCGACCTCAAACACATGCACCTCAAGGGCTGGATTGCGTGGATGGCATGGATGTTTGTTCACCTCATCTCGCTGCTCGGTATGCGCAACAAGCTCACCGTGCTTATCAACTGGAGCTGGTCATATTTCACCTACTCCACATCGCTGCGCATGCTTCTCCACAGCACTAAATACCCCCTGCGCCGTCGCTGGGGCGAAATCTGACACTCCCCCTCTCAATCATAAACAGCGGCATGACCTGGCCCCCTCGCCAAGCCATGCCGCTGTTTTATCTGTTTCATTAGAAGTATGTTGCCTAATGCGAAGTAGGTAATGCAACTAACTTCGTATTATTGATTTATAGATATAGAAATTAGTTATAGTAAACCAAATCTGCGTTTCGTTACATTATCAAAAAGATCGGTTTCTCTAAGAAAATCCAATATGCGGTCTTTGTCTTCGGTTGTAAGACAACCTTTTAACTTTCCTTTTCGCTCGGAAATCTTTTCTTTAGATAATTCAAAAATATCTGAACAGTCGAGCCAGCTATCATATCTCAAAATAGATGGATAATGTCTCATAAGCATGGGATACTGACAATTCATCATTTCAGGAGATCGCTTTGCAGGATTAATATCAGAGTTTATAAGAAGTGCCCCTAAAGCAATGCCTTCAGGAGTAAATCCGATAATGACAATATATTTATTCCTTGTATTATAACCGTTTGTAAGGGTCAATCCGTCATCTTCATCTAATGGCACATAAATAATATCACCGACTTTGATTGAAGATATGTCAACTATTTGTGCCTCATCAATTTTGGCTTTCAAGTGTTTAAGAGAGCCTCTGAAATCATCCATGCACACTTATGCTAAAGCGTTCTTAATAATCTGTTTCTCTCTTATATAGTCAACCATTTCTTTAGAAGCATTCCCTGCACGAGCCATGTCAATGATTGTTATGAAGTTTTTTTGCGGATCATCCTGCATACGCTTAATTGCCTCCTGCCATGCCGAATCATGCGATAAATCCGACAAATCATAAGGGTCAATATCTTTATATTTTTCTATGGATATATCCAAGCTGCGTCTGTCTATACCGGATATATAATCCATATCGGGTTTAGAAATTGCATATACTTTCTTCTCTTTAACTTCAAAATCTTTCAAAAAGTTTTCAAAGTCTCCCGTTAGAGGTTTACCCTCAGCTATTTGCAATCCTTTATAGGTATATGCCGGAACCGGTCCATGCTTCAGCGCACGGAACGAATCGTCAACAATAACTTTACCATATCGGGCAAGGTGATCACGTTGGGCGAAATATAATATCTTAAACAATTTGATATAATCCACTCCTTCCGAGAAACTCTGCAATATATAAAGTATCACGGCTTTTATTTTCGCTATTTGCTCCGGGGTCTTCATATCT
>JAIDXU010000057.1 GCA_029058455.1 Paramuribaculum sp. | reverse complement strand
GTCCTGCACCTTGTAGGTGAGGGCTGACTTGCGGGCAAGCTGCTTAACTTTCTTATTCAACTTGAAGCGATAGTCTCTGGGGCGGGGACCGAACACGCGGCCACCACCTACGAGCACGGGTGAGTTGATATCACCGATACGGCTGCCGCCGCCACCTTTCTGCTTGTGGAGCTTGCGGGTAGAACCTGATACTTCGCTGCGTTCTTTTGATTTGTGGGTACCTTGACGACGGTTTGCAAGGTATTGCTTGACGTCGAGATAAACGGCGTGCTCGTTAGCGTCGATAGCAAACACCTGATCGTTAAGCTCTGCTTTGCGACCTGTGTCTTGTCCTTTGATGTTATAGATTGCGAGTTCCATTATTTCTCAACTATTACGATTGAACCTTTACTTCCGGGAATTGAACCCTTAATCAACAGTGTGTTGTGCTCGGGCATAACGGCGAGCACGCGGAGGTTTTGAACAGTCACACGCTCGTTGCCCATCTGGCCGGCCATGCGCATGCCCTTGAACACCTTTGCGGGATAAGAGCAGGCACCCACCGAACCGGGAGCGCGGAGACGGTTGTGCTGACCGTGAGTTGACTGGCCTACACCGCCGAAACCGTGACGTTTAACAACGCCCTGGAAACCTTTACCCTTCGATGTGCCCTGAATGTCTACAAAGTCATCGTTGGTGAAGATTTTGTCAACTGTGATGGTGTCGCCGAGCTTATACTCGCCGTCAAAACCTTTGAACTCGGCCAAGTGGCGCTGCGGGGCTACTCCGGCTTTCTTGAAGTGACCTGCCATGGGCTGGGTGGTGTGCTTCTCCTTCTTCTGTTCGAAGCCGAGCTGCAGAGCGTCATAGCCGTCTTTTTCAACTGTTTTGATCTGAGTAACCACACAAGGACCTAATTCGATAACAGTGCACGGCACATTCTTGCCGTCGGCACTGAAAATGGAAGTCATTCCAATTTTTTTTCCTAATAATCCTGGCATTTCTCTAATGATTGATGTGGAATAAATTTATTTTCTTTTAAATACGCTGCGACCGGTTATCACACCTTGATTTCAACCTCCACGCCGCTGGGAAGTTCGAGCTTCATGAGAGCGTCGATGGTCTTGGCTGTGGAATTGTAGATGTCGATGAGACGCTTGAACGAAGAAAGCTGGAACTGCTCACGGCTTTTCTTGTTAACGAAGGTCGAGCGGTTGACGGTGAAAATACGTTTGTGGGTAGGCAGGGGTATAGGACCGCTGATAACCGCACCTGTAGCCTTCACAGTCTTTACGATCTTCTCGGCCGACTTGTCAACCAAGTTGTGATCGTAGGATTTGAGTTTGATTCTGATTTTTTGGCTCATATTTCTTGTTGAATGAAAGTTGCTTGAGTTGATGTTTCAATCACCTTGCGATTAGCTGAGAAGGTCTACGCGGCCCTGACATTCGGTGAGAACGTTCTTGGCGATAGAGCTGCTCACTTCAGCATAGTGAGAGAATGACATAGTAGATGTTGCACGACCGGAGGTGATGGTACGAAGTGCGGTTACATAACCGAACATCTCGGCAAGAGGAGCTTTAGCCTTTACCACACGGGCGCCGGAACGTGATGTCTCCATGCCTTCCACCTGACCGCGACGCTTGTTAAGGTCGCTGATCACATCACCCATGCTTTCCTCGGGGGTCACTACTTCGATCTTCATGATAGGCTCGAGCAACACGGGACCGGCCTTTTCGCTGGCTTTCTTGAATGCCTGAATAGCGCAGAGCTCGAATGAGAGCTGGTCGGAGTCAACAGGGTGGAATGAACCGTCGATAACGGTAACCTTAAGGTGCTCTACGGGATAGCCGGCAAGCACACCGTTTTTCATTGCGGTAGTAAAGCCTTTCTGAATAGCGGGGATATACTCCTTGGGAATGTTACCGCCCTTCACCTCGTCAACAAACTGGAGGCTGCCGTCGAAGCCCTCGTCCTGAGGTTCTACGCGCACGATGATGTCGGCAAATTTACCGCGACCACCGGTCTGCTTCTTAAACACCTCGCGAAGTTCAACGGGTTTGGTGATAGCTTCCTTATAGGTAACCTGAGGACGACCCTGATTACATTCAACCTTAAATTCTCTCTTGAGACGGTCAATAATGATGTCGAGGTGAAGCTCACCCATACCTGAGATAACGGTCTGGCCGGTTTCCTCATTGGTTTCTACGCGGAATGTGGGATCCTCCTCAGCAAGCTTCTGGAGACCAACGCCGAGTTTGTCGAGGTCTTTCTGAGTCTTGGGCTCTACTGCGATACCGATAACGGGATCGGGGAATTCCATAGCCTCGAGCACGATGGGGTGGTTTTCGTCGCAAAGAGTATCACCGGTGCGGATATCCTTGAAGCCTACGCCTGCGCCGATATCGCCGCAACCGATCTTCTCCATGGGATTCTGCTTGTTGGAGTGCATCTGGAACAGACGTGAAACACGCTCCTTCTTGTCGCTGCGTGCGTTGAGCACATAGCTGCCGGCAACAACGTCGCCTGAATAAACGCGGAAGAAGGTGAGACGGCCAACATAGGGGTCGGTGGCAATCTTAAATGCGAGAGCACACATAGGAGCTTCGGGTGAAGGCTCGCGGGTTTCAACCTGGTTGGGATCGTCGATGGCGTGACCTTCAACAGCACCTGCGTCGAGAGGGCTGGGGAGATATGCGCAAACAGCGTCGAGCAGACACAGCACACCTTTATTCTTAAATGAG
>JAIDXU010000056.1 GCA_029058455.1 Paramuribaculum sp. | reverse complement strand
CGGCTGAGAAACCTGAGGAAGCTGCCGAAGAAGCCGCTACCGAAGAATAAAGTACCCATCTCTCCCAACACCTGTTTTTCCTTGAAAAGATACTTCACCAAAGCAGACTCGGTTGTTGATCTCATTGACGCCGATTTCAACATACTTCCGATTCTGAGCCGGTTTTCAATTCCGCTCGGGTTTGGTAACAAAACCATCGAGGAGGTTTGTAATGAGGCTGAAATCAATACCGACATCTTTCTGATGGTGGTTAACTATCTGTTGTCGGGTCATCTTCCTACTCCCGACTACAAAAAGAGTCCTGAAATTGCTCGTGGAATTGTGGATTTTCTCCACAAATCCCACGACTATTTCATGGCCTATAAGTTTCCGCACATTCGCGCCAATCTGCTTGAGGCACTCGACGCCGGTCATTCCGACATAAATCCCGCTATCGTAAGATTTTTCGACAATTATATCGCGGAGGTGAAGCGTCATTTTTCAAACGAAGAAAAACATGTATTCCCCTATGTCAGGGCGATAGCGGCGGGAGAGCATCCCACCGACTATTCAATAGACCGGTTTCGTCGTCACCATGATGAGGTAGCTCTCAAACTCTCCGAACTCAAAAATATAATCATGAGATATTACACCACCTCTGTTCCCGACAGGATGTATGATGTATTGGTGGATATCTACAACTGCGAAACCGACCTCGAAAGCCATGCTGAGATCGAAAACCATCTGCTTATTCCTCTTGCAATGGCCATAGAGCGTAACATTAAAGAGAGCCACAACTGAAATCGTTGGCCATGAACCAAGCCGCAATTATTCTACTCGAGCTTCCTCCCGTGGTCAGCGAAGGAATGAGACAATGGCTCACCAAAACTATCAAAGTCGAATCGGCCATTCTTTCGATAGTGACGCTCGACAGTCATCGTGTATCCGAATTTGTGGCCAACAACCGTTATTCGCTGATATTCACCGATCCTATAGCCATATCACCCCGGCTGATAGAATCACTGCGACAATCCTCCGACCGCAACATAAAGATAGTGGCCGTTTACCACAGCGCTCTGCCACGCGAAACCGTCAACCTCTATGACGACACATTTTCTATCTATGACACCCCCTCACGACTGTCGGAAATTATCGAGCGGACTTTGCAACCTCATGACAGCGAAAACGGTGATGACGAGCGCAAGGAACTTTCACCGCGAGAGAAAGAGGTGGTGATCGGCATAGTTAAGGGCATGTCGAACAAAGAGATTGCCACATTGCTCAATGTGTCGGCCAACACCGTTATGACCCATCGGCGCAATATCGCCTCCAAACTAAAGATACATTCCCCGGCCGGTCTTACAATCTATGCAATTGTGAGCAAACTCGTGAAAATAGAGGAAGTCAGCGGACTTTGACCTGTGCCGCTCATAGCTGATTGAGCCAGTTGGAGAACAAAAGATGAGCGTGTGAGCGCCACAGCACCATAGGCTCCTTGTCGGGATCATCATCCGGATAATAGTTTGACGGTATCTCCGGATTTATTCCCTTGGCCATATCGCGGTGATATTCAAAATCAAGCGTAAGGGGAGAATATTCAGAATGGCCGGTGACATATACAGCCGGAAAATCCTCCGATTCAGCCATATACACGCCACTTTGATCGCTTTCGGCTATTAGCCTCAGCCCTACGGCTTTTGTCACATCTTCACGGTCAACGCCGCTGTAACGGCTGTGAGGCACATAGAATTTATCATCCATTCCCCTGAGCATATAACTCTGATTCACGATACGGTGAGGATAAACGCCGGAAATCTTGCGTGTGAAAATCTGTTTGGGCACGGCATGATGATAATATAGCCCCGCCAGAGCGCCCCAACATATATAAAGAGTAGGTATGCGCCTGTTGCGCAGCTCGGCAAACAACCCTGTCAGTTCGGGCCAATAGTCCACTTGCTCGAAGTCAATTTTCTCAACAGGAGCACCGGTGACTATCATTCCGTCAAGGCCTTTTTCAAGTGCCTCCTGCGGAGTGACATAATATGTGGCGATATGTTCAGCCGATGTATTACGCGACCGGTGAGTGGCGGGAGAAACCAGTGTCAGCTCTATATCCAAAGGTGAATATGAAAGCAACCGCAGATAGTCAATTTCAGCCATCTGTTTAAGCGGCATTAGATTGAGCAACCCAATTTTCAGCTTTCGCCCTCCGCGGGCTTTGCCGGGCAAAAGGATTCCTTCTTTTCTCAACTCCTCATAGGCGGGGAGATAAGCGGGCAGTATAACCGACATAGTATTAATCTCAGTTTTACAAATCGTTGTTCTGTTCGCGCAATTTTCTTAACATTCGGCTACGGGCTTCATCAGCAGAGAGTGTGTCGGCAGCAGTCGCAACAGTGCGACGGGCTATTTTGATTATTGAATCTCCTGTCGCCGTCGGTGATGACTTGATTTTTTTGACAGGCTTGACAGGTTTCGTTTCAACCGATGTCGGCCTGATTTCGGCTTCCGCTATCGATTTTGTAATATCCGCAACCGATGACTCAACCGAGACTTTTTTTTCTTTAGTCCCGGCAGCTTCGATCATTGCATAATAACGAGCTACTCTACCCGACGAATGATAGCGCTGATCATAGTAGGGCTCATCAAGACTGCTGACAATCACCCCCGAGGATGTAGAAGCGTGAACAAACTTGTTATTACCCAGATAGATGGCTACATGATTCACGCCACCTTTATTTCCTTTTGGCGAAAAAAACACGAGATCACCCTCGCCCATTTGATCTCGTCTTAATGGTTCACACCATTGACGCTGCTCATCGGAATTACGCGGCAGCTTGATATTCAGAGCATTGTCATAAACCTGCATTGTAAGGCCCGAGCAGTCGACTCCGTCGCGGGTCGTGCCGCCATACCGATATTTCACGCCGATCCAGTTGTTGGCCTCGTTCAATAGCCGCTGTTTAGGCTGCGGAAATGAGTCAAGGTTAGGTTTGCCAACGCTCTCAATCACACTCACGGCATGAACTCCATGCACCTTTTTTGTGGTGGAGCATCCGGCTAAACCCCATGCTACAACCCCTATGATCAATAACCGACCGACCATCATGCCGGCGATACGGCAAGTATTAATCATAGTGCTTGGTTAACGGGCATCGGGATAGCGCACGGCATTGAGGGCACGCATGAGATTACATACAATTCGGCTCCAATAATGCTCGAAATCTTCTTTAACTGCCGATAGTGCAGATGAAACGCGTGAGGAAGGAGCATCTTTAATTGTCTCCACAAAATTATAAAGCACCTGAAACAGATCGGCAAGCCCCTCGGCAACCGAAGCCGAGACAGGAGTGTCGCTATATTTCATATCCTCCTCAAACACCTCCAGATATATGTCATCCTCTCCCATCACCTGCTCGAGAGAGCGACGGATAGCATCATAATAATCCTCGTCAAGCACATTGTCGATCGACAGGTCGGAAGCAAATCCAAACGAAAAAGCGTCTGAATCATTATCAATCAAATCCTCCTCAGGCAATACTTTGAGGTCAGTAGCCGATATATATATACGTGGCAAATAGTTAAGGATTCGCGCCACGAAGTCCATGCGGTCAGGAATAAGACCGTTTGAAGTTTCTTCAAGAGCACCGCAAAACTCATTGCAGAGAGCTATGAAGGCTAATGAATTAGGTTGCATCATGGTTTGCGCGGGAATTTAGAAGTAGTATATGAAATTGATGTGAGTGGCCGGAGTACGTGCGCTGAAATTGGTCAGCACTTTAGCCTTATAGCTGTAGGTTGCACCGAAAGTATAGCCGGCTGTAATCTGGAAGCGACGGAAAAGCTCCACACCTCCGCCAACGTCTATGCCAACGTCACCACCCGAGAAATCAAAAGCGTCGAGCTTGCTGTGAGCCACCTGAATGCCAAATCGGGGACCACCATAAACAATGGGCATGATTTTATCTTCCAAACCGTTGAGTTTGTGCCACTTCAATTTTATATGCAAGGGAATATCAATATAATGAATACGCAGAGTTTCCACTCCGTAGCCCTGAGATTCCCACATAAGGCGTTCTCCAAGATGAAGCTTGGCATTTCTCATTTCATAAAGCAAACCGAGGTCGATACCTATGCCGATGCCGGGAAACATAAGCTCGCTCATAATACCGCCTTCATATCCGAGCTGAGTGTCAATAGTAAAGAGATCCTGCTTGAAAGAGGGTCTGTCGAAAGCCACGCCTACAGCGGGACCATATCTGAATTGACCCGACATGCGGGCGGGGAAAGCCATTATAAGCACGGTAAGAACCGCAGCAATTGAAAGAATACGCTTCATCTTTATAGAAATAGATAATATGATATTGCAGTCTCCCTGCCCGGAAAAATCGGTGGCAGGGAGACTGCAAAGTTAATCAAAAAAGTTAAATAACACCGTAGTGTGTCGTAAAAAGTTTATTCGACGGATTTATTGTCGTCATCTTTGGCATCAGCAATAAACTGCTGCTCGTTTTCGCGGTCATAACGGTCATAGGCATCGACAATGCGCTGCACCAAAGGATGTCTCACAATATCTTTCTTTTCAAATTCTATTCGACCTATTCCGTCGACATTTTTCAGAACTCTCATCACGTGGAGAAGTCCTGATGTAACCGATCTTGGAAGGTCGATCTGAGTAGCGTCGCCTGTCACTATCATCTTGGCATTCATGCCCAGACGGGTGAGAAACATTTTTATCTGATGGGTAGTGGTGTTCTGAGCTTCATCGAGCACAATCACTGCATCGTTGAGAGTGCGACCGCGCATAAACGCCAGCGGAGCAATCTGAATCACACCGGTTTCCATATACTCCTTAAGCTTCACATGAGGAATCATATCCTCAAGCGCGTCATAGAGAGGCTGAAGATAAGGATCGATCTTATCTTTCATATCGCCCGGCAAAAAACCGAGCTTTTCGCCGGCCTCAACCGCAGGGCGCGAAAGAATGATTTTTCTCACCTCCTTGTTTTTCAAGGCCTTGACAGCAAGAGCTATTGCAATATAGGTCTTACCTGTACCGGCAGGACCGAGAGCAAAAGTCAGATCGTTGTGAATAAATGACTCAACCATCTTCTTCTGGTTGGCATTGCGCGGCGAAATAGGCTTGCCGTTTATTCCGAAGATGATCACGCCATCGTGACGGGCTTCCTTGGGCGACTCCCCTCTCACCACGTCGATAATCACATCTTCATCAAGACGATTAAATTTGGCACAATATTTTTCCAGCTCGTGAATGGCTTTCTCAAACTCGGCGGTCTCGGCATCTTCGCCTATCACCTTTATCACATTTCCTCGCGCCGTGATGCGGAGTTTAGGAAAAAAATTGCGTATCAGTTGCATATTGGCATTATTGACTCCGTAGAATGTCACCGGGTCAACGCCATCGATTATTACTATCCGTTCAATCATTTTTCTGTAATTAAGAAGATCGGGCATATTTCAATCAATCGCCCTTATCTATATAATGCCGCAAAGTTAGCCACAGTTTCGCGATTGGTGAAATATTTTGATTTCTTTTTAAGAGAGCTTCTAAGAGTTTTTTGCTAACTTTGCATTTAATTTTAAACGATAACCGTTGAACTTAAGTATTATGGAATTGAAATTTCCTCGCGAACTGCTCGACGATGCCGACGGTTTGCTAACCTATGAATATATCGCCAACCACATCGCCACATGCGCTCCTCTGATGAACGATCTTGTCGACAATATGATAAGCGTTGACAAATCAGGACAATTTCTCGTGAGCGCCGCGCGCTATCTCTGTGCCATTGACCGACACGCCTATGACACCCATGTGTCGAGGCTTATAGCAGCTGCTATTGAGCGTGACCGTGAGCGTAAATATATTGGCGATCTGCTTCCTTCGGTATGGGGCGAGGATTATGCCTCAAAAGTAGAAGAGCTCAAACAATCGGATAACAATTTCCGCAGAATCTACAAACGACTTTTCCCCACAGGAATCTGATTTTTTCTCCCCGCATTATAATATTATGAAAATAAAATCACTTGTCGCTACTGCCCTGCTGACTCTCGTGGCTATTTGGGCAGCCGGCAATTCTTATGCTTCCGTATCAATGAACGACAACATCCCCACCTCAGCCCCCGCACCCCGCGGCGATGTAAAAGTCGAGATGGTCACAGATCTCGGCACAGTGACTCTGCTGCTCTATGGCGACACTCCCCTTCACCTCGATAATTTTGTAAAGCTGGTAAATAAAGGCTTCTATAACGGTCTTCTATTCCATCGCGTAATCGGTGATTTCATGGTTCAGGCCGGTGACCCCGATTCAAAAAATGCGCCCAAAGGAAAAATGCTCGGAGCCGGCGACCCCGGTTATACCATTGAGGCTGAGTTTGCCTACCCCCGTCATTTCCACAAAAGAGGAGCTTTGGCTGCTGCCAGAGAGGGTGACGCCACCAACCCCAACAAACGCAGTTCGGGTTCGCAATTTTATATTGTGACAGGTCGCACCTATTCTCCCGGTCAGCTTGAGCAGATGGATCGTAACATGCAGCTCCAGAATCAGAAATCTATTTTCGATAAACTG
>JAIDXU010000055.1 GCA_029058455.1 Paramuribaculum sp. | reverse complement strand
GTCGTTGTCCCTCCGCTGAGGGGCCGTTCTCAAAAGCGAGTGCAAAGGTACGCACTTTTCCCTCCGCCACCAAATATTTTCACAATTATTTTGCCTCCTTATTAGGTTAAAATATCTTAACAAGATAGCCTATCAGCTATCAATTAGACTAATAAGCCAAATTAGACTAATGGGAGAATTTGGGTGGATTTGTGAGACAATATAAGAATATTAGCTCCGTTATATATAAGGAGCGTCGCGCGTCGGGCTAAAACAGCCCTATGCGATTATCCGATCATTCCCCTACTCCTAATTATTTTTACAATGGCAAAAAAAGTGCTCGTGATGGCAACCAACAATTCCCACAAGCTTAAAGAGCTGAGAGAAATTGTTGACGGTGAAGTAGAGATTCTGTCGCTTCAGGATATAAACTTTCACGATGATATACCCGAAACCTGTGACACGCTCGAAGGCAATGCCCTTCAGAAAGCCCGATGGATTAAAGACCGCTACGGATATGATTGTCTGGCAGACGACACCGGCTTGATGGTAGATGCGCTCAACGGCGCACCCGGCGTCTACTCGGCACGATATGCCGGCGAGGGTCACGACTCAGCCGCCAATACCCGCAAACTTCTGGCCAATCTCGAGGGCGCCGATTCACGACGAGCCCATTTTTCAACCTACATAGCCTTGCTGATCGACAACGACTGCCATATATTTGAAGGAAGAGTCGACGGCGAAATCTCGCTCCAACCCACCGGAGAGGGTGGCTTCGGATATGATCCGGTGTTTGTGCCCGACGAAGGTGGAGGAAAAAGCTTTGCCGAAATGAGCGGCGAGGATAAAAACCTCATCTCCCACCGCGGCCGCGCAGTGAGAAAACTTGTGGAATTTTTACACACACTTGACCGATGATAAAAAAATTATTTCCCATAATATTTCTATTAACCCTCTTTGCAGGTGTTCCGGCTGCCAAAGCTGAAGTAGCGCCCGGCAACTGGAAGATACATTCGGCCTATGCCATGCCGGTAAGCAAGGTGGTTGATACAGGCACCCGCGTTTTCACACTCGCGGGGGGCAATCTGTTTGTCTATGACAAGCAGGAGGGTGAGAGCCGCTCTCTCACCTCACGCAACATCCTGTCTGACAACGATATTCATTCAATCTACTATGATACGGAAGGCAAGCGGCTGCTGATTGCCTATTCAAACGGCAATATCGACCTGCTCGACAAGGATATGAATGTTGTGAATATCAGCGACATTCAGGTGTCGGGGTGGGACCTCAAGACCATCAACGACGTGTGTTTCACACCTCAATATATATATGTTGCAACCGACGGCGGCCTCGTGGTGCTGTCGTCAGCCACCCATGAAACCGTAAAATCAGGCACCTACCCCGGAGGCGTGAAAGGAGTGACAGTGTTGGCCGATAACATAGTGATTAAAAACGGCGATCAACTTCTTGTCACTCCGGTTGAATCACGCATCAATACTCTCAGCCTCTGGAAGCCGCTATGCAGTTGGGGCGACGTGGCTGAGCTGGTTACCGCCGGCCCCGGCAAAATTCTCGCGCGCCGCAACTCCAAAGACGAGGCCACCGTGTCGCTGATAACCGTCAACACCGACAATTGGACAATTGAACAGCGCAATTCGCTGCTCAAAGGAAGCTATCAAGTTGCAAGCCCCCTTATCGCCACCTCAAATCCTGATGTGTGGAGATTTACGGTGACCAACGTGCTATATGAATATAATCCAGAAACAGGTTTAAAAAGACTCTGCACCATTCCCGAAAACCTTAACGGCAACTCCATAGGCTGTTATGACTCCACTGCCGAAATATGGGCGGCGGGAATCGACGGCATAGGCTGCTACAGTTATGACGGCAATCAATTTACCACCCTTAGCGACAAATATATGCCCGAGGAATTTTGTGTGGGCAACGTGGCCTATATAATTCCCGGCAATGATAAGTCGCGCACATATTTCACCAACCTCGGCCCGACAGTTTACCGTCTCGGCCTCACCACAGGCTCTGACAATGTAAATCAGCGTCAGGCCTCGGCCCGTCACGACTCCACCACCGATGAGTTTGAAAACATCACCGCATGGCCTGTTGAAGGTAAATTCTCACTTGTGACCAACTATCAGAAAAGCCTGGGTGAATATGCCCTCGCCACCACCCGCCTGTGTGAGGACCCCGATGATCCCGACACCTATTATATTGGAACCGGTAACGACGGCCTCCTGAAAATCACCGGCGGACAGCTGGCAGGCCGCTATGACAACGACAATGGGCCGTTTGTGCCCGAATGGGGTGTGAGAGTATTTGACGTGAGCATCGACCGTGCCGGAAACCTCTGGGTCATTTCCCACACCGGCCCCGGCACCTCGGGCGTGTCAGTTCTGAGCGCCGAAAAACGACGTCTTGACCCCTCGGAAGTGAAAGCCTCCGACTGGACAGTGCTCAACATCGACGGCTACAGCAACAATAAAGACGCCATCACCCTCCACTGCAAGAAATCGAACATGGTGTTTATAACCGACGCCACCGTAGGCACAAAACTCGTGGCAATCGACACCCGCGGCACCCTCAATGACTTTTCAGACGATGTGGTGAAGGTATGGACCAAATTCACCGACCAAGACGGCAAAGTGTTTGATACCGACCGCCACACCTGCCTCATCGAGGATCTCAACGGCAGAGTATGGCTCGGCACCAACAACGGCATTGCTGAAATCTCCAATCCTTCAGCCGCCACCAACGACAACATGACCATAACCCGCATCAAGGTGCCCCGCAATGACGGTACCGGCACCGCCGACTACCTGTGCGAAAGCGACCTCATCTATGACATGTCGGTCGACCACGCCAACCGCAAATGGATTGCCACCGAAGCCTCGGGCGTAACCCTTGTGTCGGAGCGCGGCAACGAAATCATCGAGCGATTTACCACCGCCAACTCCCCTCTGCCGAGCAACAGGGTCAATGCCGTCTACGCACATCCGCTCACCAACTCGGTGTATATGGCCACCGAATCGGGCCTGATGGAATATGGCGGCACCGCCTCACCGTCGGCTGAGAAAATGGATGAAATCTTCGCCTATCCCAATCCCGTGAAACCTGACTTCATTGGTCATGTCACCATCACCGGCCTCACCGACGGCGCATTGGTCAAAATAGCCGATGCCGGAGGCAACCTGATATGGCAAGGCAAAGCCGACGGAGGCATGTGCCGATGGAATGTCACCGACCTCTCAGGGCGCCGACCCAAATCGGGCGTATATTATATCATGGCCTCGAAAAGCGGCGAAGGAATCTCAACCTCCGGTGCCGTCGGCAAAATCGCCATCATCAACTGATCAAAATATTCGCAATAAAAAATCAGTCGTTTAGTAAACTAAGCGAC
>JAIDXU010000054.1 GCA_029058455.1 Paramuribaculum sp. | reverse complement strand
TCGACGAGGAGTTTGACCGTATGCGCGACGACCTCAAATGGCAGCTTATCAAAGAAGCTGTAGCCGCCAAACTCGGTGTCAGAATTGAAGAAGCCGACCTCAAGGCATTTGCCAAAGCTGCAGCTGCACGCCAGTTTGCTCAGTACGGTATGACCAATATGGCAGATGACGTAATCGAAAAGTATGCCGACAATATGCTTGAAGATAAGAACTACAGAGGTCGTCTGCTGGAGCAGGTTGGTGACATTAAGCTGTTCGCAGCTATTCAGAATGCCGTTAATCTCGCCAAGAAAGAGGTGTCTCTCGATGAATTCAAAGAAATGATTACAAAACAGGAAGCTTAATCCCCTCCGGTTTAATCACCATATATGAGAGAGCGGCCATGTTAATTCATGACCGCTCTCTCAATTAATGCACTTTTTTCAATAATTTTTTTTGTCACACTACAGATTTTATTTGCCCGATAGCGGATTTTTTTGTAACTTTGACTTATAAAAGAATAACAACTGCGGTTGAATAACCGCCCATTACATGACTATGAACAACGATTTCAGAAAATTTGCCGTTAACCATTGCGGTGTCAACGGCCTGACACTTGACCAATATGTAAGCGCTGTAAACAACAATGGCATCAGCGCAAGCTATATTTCGCCCACTATTATCGAAGAGCGTCAGCTCAACATTGCTCAGATGGATGTATTCTCGCGACTTATGATGGACCGTATCATCTTTCTCGGTACTGAAGTAAACGACTATACCGCCAATGTTATCCAGGCTCAGCTGCTCTATCTCGATTCTGCCGCCCCCGGTAAGGATGTAAGCATCTACATCAACTCACCCGGCGGATCGGTATATGCCGGCCTCGGTATCTATGACACAATGCAGTATATATCAAGCGATGTTTCAACCATCTGCACAGGTATGGCCGCTTCGATGGCTGCCGTACTCCTTGTTTCCGGCACCAAAGGCAAACGTTTTGCTCTCAGTCACTCGAGAGTGATGATTCACCAGCCTATGGGTGGCGCTCAGGGTCAGGCCAGCGATATTGAAATTACCGCCCGCGAAATTCAGAAGCTCAAAAAGGAACTCTATACCATCATCGCCGACCACTCAGGTCAGCCTTTTGACAAGGTGGAAAGAGATTCCGATCGTGACTACTGGATGACAGCTCAGGAAGCCAAGGATTATGGCATGATCGATGATGTGCTGATTCGCGCAAAACATTAATTGAACTCCTATTTGTTGAAACTGAAATCGTAATTCCAACTGATTTCAGTTTCAACAATCCTTTTTCGGTTTCTCGCCATCACCAAATTTTTAATGATTCCAACCTTTAATGGCCAAGAAAAAATCATCTGATAACGACGACATTATCACCCAACGCTGTTCATTCTGCGGATCCTATCCGGATGAAAACACCGTTATGGCTCCCGGAGCGTCACCGGGCGTGGTTATCTGCAGCAATTGTATTGACACGCTCAAAGAGGCTCTCGACGACTTCAGAGTCACCAACGCCATTCCCGTGAAGTATTCACCCGACTCGAAAAAGCAGGCTCAGCAAAGCATATTTGAGAGTAAATCAGTGCCTAAGCCAAAAGAAATCACCGATTTTCTCAATCAATATGTTATCGGTCAGGATAATGCAAAAAAATATCTCTCGGTTGCCGTCTACAACCATTACAAACGTCTTGCCCAAAACAATGACGACATCGATATTGAAAAGAGCAATATCATACTTGTAGGTCCGACCGGTACAGGCAAAACCCTCATAGCCCGCACAATAGCCAAAATGCTTGATGTGCCCTTCGCGATTGTCGACGCCACGGTGCTTACCGAAGCAGGTTATGTAGGTGAAGATGTCGAGAGTCTATTGACCCGACTGCTTCAGGCCGCTGACTATAATGTAGAGAAAGCCCAGAAAGGCATCGTGTTTATCGACGAAATCGACAAGATTGCCCGTAAGAGCGACAACCCCTCCATCACCCGCGACGTAAGCGGTGAAGGAGTGCAGCAGGGTCTTCTCAAACTCCTTGAAGGCTCGATAGTAAACGTTCCCCCGATGGGTGGCCGCAAACATCCCGAGCAGCGCATGATAGCTGTCGACACCAAAAACATACTCTTTATTTGCGGTGGTGCCTTTGACGGAATAGAACGTAAGATCGCCCAGCGACTCAACACTCATGTGGTGGGTTACAGCAATAATCCGGAGCGCAGTCAGCTGCAACGCGACAACCTGCTCAAATATGTAGCGCCCCAGGATCTTAAGAGCTTTGGCCTGATTCCTGAAATAATCGGCCGACTCCCCATCCTCACCAATCTTGATCCCCTCGACCGCGACGCGCTCCTGAGAGTGCTCACCGAGCCTAAAAACGCTATCACCCGTCAATATGAGAAACTGTTTAAGATGGATGGCGTCGAGCTTATATTTGAGCGTGAGGCTCTTGAGTTTATAGTCGACAAGGCAATTGAGTTCAAACTGGGAGCTCGTGGACTCCGCTCCATAGTCGAGACAATCATGATCGACCCGATGTATGAACTCCCCTCTCAGACCAAAACCAAGAAATTTACAGTAACGCGACAATTTGCCGAAGAGAAGCTCAATAAAGCCAACTTCGACACTACAATTATCAAGTAGCAGTAACCGTTCCGGGTCGGAAAACCGCCTGAAAAGCAACTTCCGTCTCTCCCCTGTTCACCCCACTCATCACCAAGTGTTCCATCCCTAACTGAAATAGCCAAATCATTCATAAACCCTACATCCTCCAATGATAACCGGCAAAGAACTCACAGCCGCGCTGAAACGAAATTTTGGATTCGACACCTTCAAAGGCAATCAGCAAGCCATAATGCTCAGTCTCCTCAATGGCAACGACACCTTTGTGCTAATGCCAACCGGAGG
>JAIDXU010000053.1 GCA_029058455.1 Paramuribaculum sp. | reverse complement strand
CTTGTCGAGGATAATGCCGGCCACAATCAGAAAACCGAACACGTTGAGCATATATTCGGCGCCGGCATAATTACCGAAAGCCTCGGGCGACCAGCCGCGCTGTTGCTCGATGAGCGCCTGAAGGGGCGACATGACATCGACAAACATATATGCAAAAAACATCATCAGAGCGATGAGCAGCAGGGCGGTCCATCTGGCCCATGCCTTGTCGTTGAGAAACTGTTGAGGCCCGCCGGTTGCGGCAGCCGTTGAAGTATTAGTCATTTTTTGGTCAGAAATGAAAATGTGATAAAACGATTGAGGGCACAAATATACACATTTAATATCACAAATCGGTCAAAAAGTAGTAATTTCGCGCCGATTTCCTTCCCGTTCAAACCAAAAGACAATGTATTCGTCTCAACCTTATACTTTCGACCGCGTGGTGAGACTCATCATCACCGTTATCGCCATCCTGATGGTTTTATTCATCATCAATCTGCTCAAAGGGGTGCTTCTCCCCTTTGGCGTGGCCTGTGTGATAGCCTATATGATGGAGCCTATGGTGCAATACAACCGTCGGCTGCTCAAACTCAAGAGCCGCGTGCCGGCGATATTCGTCACGCTGTTCGAAAGCCTCTTTTTTCTGGCCGCGCTATGCTACTTTATCGTGCCTATGATCATGTCGGAACTCGAGATAATGGCCGGAATGTTGCGCACCTACGCCTCAAAGGAGATCTCAATCGAATTTCTGCCCGACGCATGGCAGGATTTCCTGCGCCGCAACATCGACTTCAACCATCTTTCGCAGATAATCACCCCTCAGGAGCTGACCCGATGGGTAGAGAAGGGCATCAACGCCTCATGGACCATTCTGGAGGGTAGCATTTCGATGATTCTTAGCGTGTTCAGCTGGTGTATCGTGATTCTCTATGTGGTGTTTATCATGATCGACTACGACCGCCTCTCGATCGGAATGCGCCGCATGGTGCCTCCCCGCTACCGCTCACGCGCCTTTGCCATCGGCAACGACATCAAAAACTCCATGAACCACTATTTCCGCGGCCAGGCTCTGGTGGCGGCCTGTGTGGGAGTGCTGTTTTCGATAGGCTTCCTCATCATGGGATTGCCGCTGGCCATAGTGCTCGGTCTCTTTATCGGGCTTCTCAACATGGTGCCCTATCTTCAGTTGGTGTCGATTGTGCCGTCGGTGGCTCTCTGTCTGGTCTACTCGGTTGGCTCCGGTCAGCCGTTCTGGACCATCTTCTGGCAATGTATGGCGGTCTACGGCATAGTGCAGGTGATTCAGGACCTCGTGCTGACCCCAAAAATCATGGGCAAGGCAATGGGGCTCAATCCCGCCATCATATTGCTGTCGCTCTCCATCTGGGGCAGTCTGCTCGGATTCATAGGCCTGATCATCGCTCTTCCGCTCACAACTCTCCTGCTGAGCTATTACGAACGTTATATAATAAGGCGTAACGACAGCGGTCTCCCCCAATCGGAAATCAATTCCGACATCGAGGCCGTAGAAAAGGCCACACGCTTCCCGCCCGAGTAAAAGCAGAGCCCAAAAAACGGCGATTTTATTGCCTGAGGCTCCCCAAAACGGGATAAAAACTGACATAAAGCAGATTTTTTCAGTTTTAGCATCAAAAAAACCTCAAAAAATTTGCAAAGTGTCAAAATTAGTCCTACCTTTGCACCGTAAACGATTCGAAGTTGAAAAACAAACAATCGCAGAACATAACACTGATAATTATTTAAGAGCGCTATGGTGATAAGCACCAGAGGTTCTAAATAAATAAAAGAACATCCCTGTATACACTTTTACAACATGTTAGGTTGGGGAGTTTTGTCGTGAGACAAGACTCCCTTTTTCTTATAGGGCGCCATATCTTGCCAATTAGTCCAATTGGCCCAATTAGTCCAATTACATTTTTTAATAACCATTATTTACACAGACCCGAATTTTTGACTATTTTTGCAGCTGAATAAAAATCCGTTCCCCGTCAACCGATAGAGATGAAACAGCTTTTCACCCGTTCAATAACCGGACTCGTTTATGTGGCTCTGATAGTAGGGTCGCTGCTTTTCGCTCCGGCCATCTCCTTCCCGCTGCTTGCAATCGTTCTGGCTCTGTTTGCGATAAGCGAGTTTCACAATCTGTTTACATCCCCCCGAAAATTCTGCGCCACCGACATGACCGACATCGCAGGGGTAATCATGCTGATAACCCCGCTCACTTTCAGCCCCGACCGGCAGGGAGTGGTGATGAGTCTCATTTTCGGCCTGATATGGTTTGTGGTGCGCAGCGCGCTTCAGCTCCGCGCCAAGGCTCCCGCCGTGACGGTGTTTCTCACCTCGATGGCCGGCGCCACCTATATAGTCACCCCGCTCTACATCATCAGCCTCATGGCCGTATTCGGCATGGCCAAAGCGGTGCTCGCCCTCTTTATCATGCTCTGGCTCAACGACACCGGCGCCTACTGCGTGGGGTCGCTCATGGGTCGCCACCGCCTGTGTGAGCGTCTGTCGCCCAAAAAGAGCTGGGAAGGATTCTGGGGCGGAATGTTTTTCACCGCCGTGGGAGCCGTTCTTCTCATGCCGTGGTATATGCCGGGCACACCGTGGATATTCGGCGCCGGCACCGGCATCATCATCTCGATAGCCGCCACATGGGGCGACCTTGTCGAGTCGATGCTCAAGCGCTCGCAGGGCGTGAAGGATGCCGGCAATATACTTCCGGGTCACGGCGGAATACTCGACCGCATAGACTCGCTGCTCTTAGCCGCTCCTGTATTTGCGGTTATGCAGCTGATATTCACTTTCATACACTATTTCGGCTTTTAAAAACCGTCTCTCCATCAAACATAATCATAATTCGCCACGTTAATCTAAAGACGTGTTTCCACCATCTACCAGCTTATGAGTGACCAACGCTACAACTTGCGCGGCGTGTCAGCCTCGAAAGAGGATGTTCACGCAGCCATAAAGAATGTCGACAAAGGCATCTTTCCCGAAGCCTTCTGCAAGATTATCCCCGATGTGCTCGGAGGTGATCCCGACTACTGCAACATAATGCATGCCGACGGTGCCGGCACCAAATCGTCACTGGCCTATGCCTACTGGCGCGAAACCGGCGACCTCAGCGTGTGGAAAGGCATTGCCCAAGACGCCCTGATAATGAATATCGACGACCTGATATGTGTGGGCGCCACCGATAATATTCTTGTCAGCTCTACCATAGGCCGAAACAAAATGCTTATTCCCGGCGAGGTGATCGCCGCCATAATCAACGGCACCGAAGAGCTGCTCGCCCGCCTGCGCGAACTGGGCATCTCGGCCTATTCGACCGGCGGCGAGACCGCCGACGTGGGCGACCTCGTGCGCACCATCATCGTCGACTCGACAGTGACCTGCCGCATGAAGCGCAGCGACGTGATCAACAACGCCAACATCCAGGCCGGCGACGTGATCGTAGGCCTCGCCTCCTTCGGTCAGGCCACCTACGAGCAGAGCTATAACGGCGGCATGGGCTCAAACGGCCTCCCCTCGGCCCGCCACGACGTGTTTGCCCGCGATATCGCCGAGAACTACCCCGAAACATACGACGGCGCTGTGCCTCAGGAACTTGTATATTCGGGCAACGTTAAGCTCACCGACCCGGTCG
>JAIDXU010000052.1 GCA_029058455.1 Paramuribaculum sp. | reverse complement strand
GAAGTATGCGGTGGCCACCCTGCAATCGGACCCACGTCGGGATCTTGCGCGTATTTGAAAAGAGATTCAGCATCATCTTCTCGCCAAGGTCTGAGTATCAAACGAGAGGTTTCTATCATCCGAGAATCATTTTCAAATTGTCTGTACTAAACATCGTCGGAGTAAACTCCACTATCTGATAGTCTGCAATACCGTTGATATTAAACGGGTCTTGTGCGATGATAGCATCTACTGCGGCTCGGTTTTCAGCTTTTATCATAATCGCACCACCGACGCGAGGCGTGCGTGGGCCGGACATAATTAAATCTCCTGCGGTATAATGTTCCGCAAGATAATCACGATGCGCCTGAAGATGGCGATCAACTTCTTCCAAGGGCTTTTTATAAGTCAGAATTGCTATGAACATAATTATTATTTTTTCAACATTGCTTTTTAGAACAGCTGAGCCAACGCAAAGATAAGTAAAAAAAACGATACCCCACTCTTCTCACCCATATCATAAGTGCAAGTTTAATATGTTGGGGGTGTGGAGGATTGAATAGCGAGCACTCAATATGGCTCCATTAGAGAAAATCGTTTGTGCTCTTTTTAATATACCATGTTCTCTGTGTATATGCCCGAAAAGATGTAAACGAGGATTTATTGCTGAGACAATGCTCAATAACTCTTCTGAACCATAATTAATTCCATCATCGAAATCCAATATGCCAAAAGGTGGTGTATGCGTAACGAGAACGCTTGTATTGGATGGTATTTGGCGGTAATTAAACGATTGTTTTTCACTGATACAATCTCTCATAAACATCGGCACTCCATAGAAGGTTACGCCGTCTATTTCTACTCCGGAGTTACAGAGGTAATGCACATTGGAATCCAATCCCTCAATATTTGCCCCATAAAGACATTCATCGTGATTGCCACAGATGAAAATCTTATGGTCGTAAGGAAGGTCGCAAAACCAATTCATAAAGTCAAGAGCCTCCTCCTGACTCCCATTCATGGTGAAATCTCCCGAATGAACCGCGACATCAGCTTCGGGAAGATTCCTGAACTGATTGTGACAGCCATGTGTGTCTGATAAATGGAGGATTCTCATCAGACTTCTCCTGACTCGATAGCTTTCAATACCGACATGTCGGCATAATCAAATGCCGTTGCGAAATTTATATCCGCATACTTCTCCAGAAGGTCATCATTACGAAGAACCGTGGTTTTTACGCCGTTCAAACTTTCGATAGCTTCTTTTGCCTTTTCAATTTTTCCTTCTCCCTCGAAGTAAAAAGGTGTTGTCACGATGGCAGACACATCTTGCACGCCGGTAGCTTTTGCGGAATCAGCGACAATATTTACATATTCACTTCCGGTTTTATCACCCATACCCGCCAGAAGATAGAGTTTTTCAACTCCCTTCACAACTTCGCATGGATTCTCATTATCTTTCAATGAGATGGTCTGATAGCCTCTTTTTGCCAATTCAGCCAATCTTGTATGATCTGAGTCAGCAAATATATATGTCGCCTCACGCACCCAGTGAGCGGAGGCTTCACGCATAATGGTCTCCGCCATATTGCAACCGGCCCCACCGATTGCCAAAATCATGATATTATTCATATTATTTTTGTTTTGAATTTGTAAAAGATTAATACCTTGTAATCGCCCGGACCGAAATTTTCAGCCTCTCAACTCCGTATCCTAATAGACGCTCGGGCGTTTGATCGGACGGAAAGTATCCCCCTCTTTCATAATCAATACAGGCCACTTGTCTGAGAATAACTCAGCAAACGTCTTGGGGGAATCCGTATGGATAGGAATAATCGTCTTAGGTCTGAGCATTTCAATTAATTTCTCAAGACTATCCATATCACAGTGCCCGCTGGTATGTAAAGATACATAGTCGCTCCCAACTGATTTTGCCAAAGTAGGACTATAAGCAGCCTTTGACTTGTCCAGATACCCGTTCCACATGGAGAAGTAGGTTCTTCTCCCATCGGATGGTATCCGAGAAAGAAGGTTGTCGAATCTCTCGCCTGCACGCGCAATAATCACATAACCTCGATCCGAAAGAAAATCAACAAACTTTCCATTGACTCTAAAATTATCTTCATCTCTGTGCAGGACTTTGGGTTCGCTACCATCCTTGTATCTATAAAGTCGCGATCTGCCCCATATAGTATCTCTTCCGGCAACAATATCCATTATCTTCTTCTGATAACCGTCAACATAAAATGGTCTGCCTGCTTGCAGCGCAGCATGGTATAGGCCAAAAAGACGGTCGATATTGGTAGAGGATAGATATACTGCATTATATTTATTCACAGTAAATGCTTGTCTGAATTCTTTCTGTAACTCGTGCTCCGGTTTGATGTTGTTCGCAGTACGGCGCACATTGGTTGCCTCACAAACCATATAATCTACCTTCCCGACATATTTTTCAACTACCTTCGGCAGTTTGCCGCTACGGAAGCCATGCGTACGAAAATCTCCGGTATGGAATACTTTCAAACCTCCCGCTTCAATGCGAAAAGCGTATGCATCGAAAGCGGAGTGATCCATTATTATGGGCATAATTTGAAATTCCCCCCACTCAAGTAAGTGACCGGGTAAGAAGGTATTTACGGATTTCAGACGTGCGCTCAATGCTTTCTGCTTATCGTCAATATGGCCCAAATGTTCTGATAAACCTTCAAGAATCTCCTTTGCAATATTGCCGATAAAAATTGGCAACTCCTCCGGTAACTCAGCGATACAACCTACATGATCTCCATGATAGTGGGTTATCAGCAATGCACTTCTGCTCAAATCTCCATGAGTAAGACCTTCGAGCTGCAAGAATGTTTCAGGTGTGCCGGGTAATTGCTCGCCGTAATCAATAAACAAACGCCAACCGTTATATTCGTATTCTGTAACGCAACCACCTATCTGATCGGTGCCGCGATGGATTGTGATATTCATGGCAGGATATAATATTTAATTTCTTTTTTTTCAAGAATATCTCGTATATCTTTTAGCCTCTTATACCTTTCCATACCCATTTTAGAGTAGTCATAAAGATTCTTGATCAAGAGTAGTGGAGTTAGATCAAGTGTTAATGGCTTTTCAGTGTCATAGCCGATCGGCATAGGTAATCCTAACATCCTCTTTATCTTTAGAAGAGTCTGATAGTAAACGCATAGGGCGTCTTGATTGGTAGCCATGAATGTGGCGTACCGCTCCATCTGCGTCAGAACCTCGGGTTGATTTATTTCCATCTCAGAAGTTCTGAGTCTACAATCTCCTATTCTCTTTAGTTCTTCTACTTTCAACTCATTTCCATCAACAGCAACCAAATCAAATCGAATTAGGTTTTTCTTTTCTCCCTTCTCATATCCGTGTGCAAACTCAGAATCTATATACCTATGTGGGTTATCGATTCTCAATCTACCTTGAATACGTTTTTCCGATGTGTCTTCACCTTCTGATTCCTGAACATAGAATTCAAGAGCATTCTCTTTAAGTCGGGTTACATCATTTTCCAAAAGATTGATGCACGACATGTATTTGCTACCAGTAGCTTGATTCCCATTTACATACTTTTCGTGGCATTTCACCGAATAAGTTCCTCTAATATATTTAATTTCAGCAATTCTTGCACCATAGTAATATACATGAATGAGATTGCCCTTTCTGATTTCGACATAAATCTCAGGATCTGCTGTGAGTTTTGACCACCATTCGGGAGAATTGTCGGCAAGTGCTTTAAATAATGGATCATTTGGATCCAACATTGCTGCGGGATCCATTCTACAAATTTCTGAACTTTGGACTTTTGTCATAAGGTATCAATATTATTAGGTTTGAAATACGAAAGCGCAGACCGCCTTCGTGCATCGTTAACGGAGGTCCTGAGAAAACCTTACAGACAGATGCAGTAATGGTAGCCCACGCTATGCGTGAGAAACCATTATGCCATCCTTGTCTGCTTGTAGAAATTTCTCAGGTTTCCGTCAACAAGAAAGCATAACGCTTCGCTTATTCAATATGTTACAAAATCAGGCTCTCCCGATTTCGATCGCAAATTTACGAAATTATATTGAATATTCGAGCAATCATGCAGGTTTCTCACACATAGGGGGCTGTTATAGCTTATTATAGACGTAAATTCGTATCATCATTGCTATGTTGGAATCATTTTGAAAAGAGTTTATTGAAGTTCTCTTCACCTAAAACCTTTCGGAGCTTTTCGGGCGAAAGAAAATCTCCGGTATCTCCTGCACATGTGTTCCAGCGACTGGTCACAGATGCGATTTTATTTTCCGGAGTCATTTCGACAGCTATCAGTGAATAGCCGTATTTGTCATGCGGAAAACCTATGCCGGGAATACAAGGAACGTCCCGCCAGTCTTCTCCGTTTCCGCAAAAGTAAAAGCGGTTACCGTTTGCTGTGTATTCCATGAATGATTCTTCCGAAATCACGATACACCATGAAACCATTTCAAAATACGAATGAGCATCCTTATAGTTTTTGATTCCACTAACACCATAATCAAACTTGACCTCATCTTCATCTATGGGAGCGACAGGCGACATCCCGATTATCTGACATACTGGGTCGGGATCGGCTTCGTTGAATACGTTATCGAAGAAGTCATAGCCGGGTGTCTGGTCAAGTACTTTTAGAATCGGTCGAACCTTACTGACATCATCAGGATTATTGATATCAATATATCCTGACATGTTCCATACATAGATGCCGATGGCAAATTTTGCAAGACGCGAGTCAAGCTCCGGGAACAGCTCAACGTAATGGTCTATCTGATCGCCGGCACAGAACTCGTCCAGCCACCATTGCATATGTTTACGATATTTCTCCTGCATCTTAAATTATTTTTAATTATCGTGTGAATTTTACCTCTCCGTGCTCTCCACAGATGTATATGGTCGAGCCATGCTTGATGGTAACTGTGTTCGCCGTATAACTCACAAGAGTTCCATACCGATTCCACATGAAGCCACCTTTTGTGTTATATACATACACATTATCACCTTTTTGTTCGGCATATCCTATCATGGATTTATACACTAAATTCGTGTCGTGCGCAACTTCTATGTTGTTATATTTCCTCATGTAATCTAAAATAAAATCTGCTGTGGTTATTTCATCATTCCATAGCATCTGCAGCGCCTCAAGATTAAGAATTATCCACCCGAAAATCTGCTTCTGGATGTTTGGTGAAACTGTCACTCCGGATTTAGATTTTATGATCCTTGGGTTAGATTCTACAGTTACAGCGTACCCATAGGATGAAGGATAGTTCGAATTGAATCCCACAAGGATAATCGGTGTAGTGTAACCTTGATTGGTGCTAATCCAGATCATTGTTTCCACACCGGTATGTTTTGTCCCGATACAACCAATCTTCCATGTATCTATTTCAAATGTCTCTGTTTTCATAGGCTCATCGTTATGTATTATTAGAGGCGTTCAAAATATTAACGACGATGGGACGTTTGGAGAGACGTTCCGATTCTCGAATAGAATGAAACGTACCTTTAGATTACGGTGATGGAAAAGCTATTACAGTAGAAACTTCACGCACAATTTGATCATTTCGGCGAAGGGTAGCTTTCCTTCCATATTTTGAGTAGTCTGGAAGATATTCCATTAATGGGATGAGATGACGTGTGGCAAAGAATTTAGCATAGGTATCGATATCCTTTGCTCCGCCTGATACAATAAGTAATACCTCGGAAACATTGATTTTTGAGAGCAAGATACTCTCCCATTCTTGGTAAGAAACACCCGGATTACGAGTGCCAACGATTGCCATTTTCATATGATTTTTTATTGTTGGTACTCTTTTATAATACGATCGAGAAATTTAACCCATGGTTAACCAATTTTAATTTATGGGTGCTTTTTTATTATTCTACAAGAGCTTTTTTTAGTCAATAATCTATATGGTAGAATATTAC
>JAIDXU010000051.1 GCA_029058455.1 Paramuribaculum sp. | reverse complement strand
AAGCGAGGGGGATGGGGATGTGGCGATTTTTTTGTAATTTTGTGGCGGCTACACTCTCCGGCCAATTGAAATCACTACCAACATCAGCACAAAAACATTTCCATGTTAGACCGCATAAATAGTCTCAAATCAGAAATCGAGCAGCTCACAGCCTCAAATTCAGGCGAGGTTGAAGCTCTGAGAATCAAATATCTTAGCAAAAAGGGTGAAATCTCGGCTCTTATGGCCGATTTCAGAAATGTGCCCGCCGAGAGCAAGCGCGAGATTGGTCAGGCTATCAACAGCCTCAAGGAACTTGCCACATCAAAGATCAACGGTTTGCGTGAGAGCGTTGAGGCCGGCGACAACGCCCTTGACAACGCCGATCTCGACCTTAGCCGCACTGCGGTGCCCATGCCGCTCGGCACCCGTCATCCGCTCTCGATTGTGCGCAATCAGATTATTTCGATTTTCTCGCGTCTCGGCTTTACGATTGCCGAGGGTCCGGAGGTGGAAGATGACTGGCATGTGTTTTCGTCGCTCAACTTCGCTCCTGATCATCCTGCCCGCGACATGCAGGACACTTTCTTCATCAACCGTGAGCCTGATGTGCTGCTCCGCACCCACACCAGCTCGGTGCAGACCCGCGTGATGGAAAACAGCCGTCCCCCTATCAGAATCATCTGCCCGGGACGTGTGTATCGCAACGAGGCTATCTCGGCTCGCGCTCACTGCTTCTTCCATCAGGTAGAGGCTCTCTATGTTGACCGCAACGTGAGCTTTGCCGACCTCCGCCAGACCCTGCTCTATTTCGCCCGCGAGATGTTCGGACCCGAAACCAAGATTCGTCTGCGTCCCAGCTACTTCCCCTTCACCGAGCCTTCGGCCGAAATGGATATTTCATGTAATCTCTGCGGCGGAAAGGGTTGCTCGTTCTGCAAACACACCGGCTGGGTGGAGATTCTCGGTTGCGGCATGGTTGACCCCAATGTGCTTAAATCATGCAAAATCGACCCGGAGGTTTATTCAGGCTTCGCTCTCGGCATGGGCATTGAGCGTATCACCAACCTTAAATTCCAGGTTAAAGACCTTAGAATGTTCTCTGAAAACGACCGCCGTTTTCTTGAAGAATTCCAAAGCGCCCGCTGATTTTTCAGGCCATGACACTCAAAGAGAGATATGCCGGGGTGTTGGAGTGGTTTCAGCTCACAATGCCCCAACCCACCACCGACCTCCACTATGGCAATGCCTTCGAGCTGTTGGTGGCGGTGATTCTCTCCGCGCAGTGCACCGATAAGCGGGTCAACCTAATAACTCCCGCTCTGCTCGCCGCCTATCCCACTGCGGAGGCTATGGCCAAAGCCACCCCCGAGGATATTTATGAGTATATCAAATCGGTGTCTTATCCCAACAACAAGGCGAAGCTTCTGGCCGGAATGGCGCGTAAGCTCGTTGAGGATTTCAATGGCGAGGTGCCCGGCGATCTCGACAGTCTCATGACTCTTCCGGGCGTGGGGCGCAAGACGGCCAACGTTATGCTCGCCGTGGAGTTTGACCGCGCCGCCATGCCGGTCGACACCCATGTCTACCGCGTGAGCGAGCGGCTGGGTCTCACCACCGACTCCCCCTCGCCCCTTGCCACCGAAAAGACTCTCACCGCCCATATCCCCGCCCAACTGCTCTCGAAGGCTCATCACTGGCTGCTGCTCCACGGGCGATATGTGTGTAAGGCGCGAAAGCCCGACTGCCTCGATTGCGGACTCAAAGACCTGTGCCGCTACTATCAGAGTCACATATCCAAATAATGATTCCCGGTCAGCCTCAACCAATCATCCAATCTCATAGCCAATGTCATTAAGCCAGTTATTACGGTCGGGCAACCTCCTGCAGTTTCTCAAATATGGAGTGGTGGGTGTGATCAATACTCTCCTTACCCTCGGCGTGATAGTGGTGTGTAAGGATTTCTTAGGGGTGAATATGTGGTTGAGCAATGCCGCAGGCTATGTGGCAGGATTTATCAACTCCTTTCTTTGGAACAAGTTGTGGGTGTTCCAATCCCACAACAATGTGGTTATGGAAGCCGTGAAATTTATTGGCGGCTTTCTGTTGTGCTATCTGCTGCAGTTTGGCGCAACATACTTCTTCAACCACCTGCTTAGCGGCAGCGAATGGGGTATATATGGCTTTGTGATTTCAGGCTACGGCCTCGCCACTCTGCTCGGCATGATGGTCTACACCCTCGCCAACTACTTCTACAACCGCATAGTCACCTTCTCCTGATTTTTCGCTGTGTCATGATTAGCACGCGATCGTGCTATATTATCTGCAATCATTCCTCCGGGTGTAGACGTTATAATAAGTAGTATAATTCAAAATACCAAAGAAAATGAATGTAGAGGATTTTCGTGATTTTTGCCTTGCTATGAAAGGAGCGGAAGAGAAGTCACCCTGGACTGAACCTCAGTATAGGGATTTAATCACTTTTTCAATCGGCGGGAAATGGTTTTCTCTCTTTGATCCGGTCAACAGATTTACCGATTTGAAATGCACACCCGAGCATATTCTCGAATTGCAGGAGAGATATGAGGGATGTTTCCCGGCGTGGCACATGAATAAGCAACACTGGCTTGGTGTAAGGCTCGAATCTGATGTGCCTGATAATGTTATCAAGCAACTTGTTACTGACGCATATAATCTTATTGTCGCTTCTTTGCCTAAGAAGACAAAAGCGGAACTTGGAATATAGACTTTAGTTATGCCTGTGTGGAATCCGTGGACTGGCGACCTCAAATAAAAGCATCTGCGGAGCATGTGGCTCAATGTCTGATTAACAGGAGATTATCTGTCACCCCTCCGGGGTTCCGAATCGGGGGGAGGGATTTCTGCCGCGGGTTATCACCCATGGTTACCGGCCTACATCCCTCCGGGATTCCGAGCGAAGTAGCCTGAGAATCGGGGAATGACACGAAAATCGCGCTAACCGAAGCAAATCAGTACCGCTCGCCGGGAGGACTCCGGCTCAGAATGTTAACCCATGCGGGTGTCAGCGCGAATAATCGCGCTGCTACAAGTGCGTCAGAGGGGAGAGCCCGCGGAGCAGGCGTGTTATAGGTCAAATTGGTCAAATTGGGCTAATTAGACTAATTGGGCTAAGGGGACTCCTTTGACTAATTGGATTTATAACCGCGTGGACTTCTCAATATGATAAAATCCCCAAAAAAGAGGGGGTTGTTTGGAGGTTTTAAGAAAATAATGTTTAAATTTGTGGCGGATAGGGCTTAGGCTCCTTATCGCTATTTTGCTTTAACTAATTTATTGCAATGTTATGAAACTCTCTTATTTATTTGCGGCTGTGGCAGCTGTATGCTCTATGTCGTTGGCCGGTTGTAGTGATAATAATGACGCGCCCGCTCCTTTTGACGATCTTGAACAGTCGCTGTTCATGAGCAAACTGTCGGAGGGACAGGAATCCGCTACCTATCACCTTGAATCGTTCTCTTATTATCAGATGTCGAATGGCAATAATGACGGTTGGGTAGAACAGGATTTTAACGATTGGGTCGGCTTGTCGGTGCCTGCTCCGGCCGACATTACTATTCATAACGGCTGCACATGGCAACCGTTGGTAATGTTTGATGTTGCCACCGGCCCGAGCAGATTGTATATGCCCTTGTATGCCTACCGTCTTCAGACCGGCTTTGACAAGGAGTTTTATGTTGCGGCTCCAATCGAGTATGATGCCGACGCCAAAACCATGAAGATCGACAAATATACATACGAGGTAGAGGCTGTGTCGGAAGATGCCCTGAAAGTTATTCACATCAGTGAGTTCCGGGGTGGCATTGACGGAAAAGGCGGTCAGGATAAGTTTAATATAACTTTCAAGCGCAAAGAACTTTCATTGCCCGATTTAAACAAGATTCTTTTCTATGGATCGGAGCTTGAGGCTAAGCTCGCTATCATTGAAATGCTCAGAGCACAGTTTGGCGACGAATTTAATGTTAATAAATACCTTACCGGTCAGGTGATTCTTGACGACCCGATGGTTAATCTCAATGAGATAGAAGCCGGGTTGAGAGCCGGTACGATATACTAATTCTCCCAACTCGATTCGGTCAAGGCCTCAAAAATAAACCGCACTCCGAAAGTCAAACCAATCGACTTTCGGAGTGCGGTTTATTTATATAGTCTTAAAGACTGTTTTTACTGGGAGTCGCGGTCAAAGATGTGACGCAGCTTTGAGAACAGGCGGTGTTTCTCGGCCTCGGAGGGCTGCATGTTGGGCGAGCCTTTGAGCGATTCGATAGCGCTTTGCTGGGCGGGAGTGAGGTTTTCGGGTATGTAGACCATCACATTTACCAGCTCGTCGCCGGTGCCTTGACGCGATTTGATGCCTTTGCCTCTGAGTCTCAACACTTTTCCGGGCTGAGTGCCGGGGGTGATCTTGAGTCGAGCCCTGCCCGAGATTGTGGGAACTTCGGCTGTGCCGCCGAGTATGGCGGTGGGGAGGTCGAGCATCAGGTTGTAGATAATATCGTTTCCGTCGCGAATCAGGTCGGGGTGTTTGATCTCTTCGATCACGATGAGCAGGTCGCCGTTCACACCACCGTGGATAGCGGCATTGCCTTTGCCCGGGAGGGTGAGAACCTCTCCGCCCGATACTCCGGCGGGTATTTCAAACGAGATTGTCTGCTCTTGTTTCTCAACGCCTTCGCCGTTGCAATAGGGGCATTTCTGGTCGATTACCTTGCCTTCGCCCTGACAGGTGGGGCAGACAACCTGACTCTGCGTCATGCCGAATATAGACTGCTGCTGGCGGAGCACCGAGCCTGAACCGTGGCAGGTGGGGCAGGTGTGGAACGAGGTGCCGTCTTTGGCGCCTGTGCCGTTACAGTGGGTGTCTTTAACGAAGGTGGGAAGCTTGATGGTTTTCTGCACGCCGTTGGCAATCTCCTCAAGGGTCATCTTGATGGTGATGCGCAGGTCGGTGCCTTTGCGCTGACGGCGGCGCGACCCGCCTCCGCCGGCACTTCCGAAGCCGCCCATGTCAAACCCGTGGCCGCCGAAAATGTCGCCAAACTGGCTGAATATATCCTCCATCGAGAATCCGCCATACTGAGCGCCGCCGCCACCGCCGCCGGGGAATCCCTGCGGACCCATGTTGTGGCCATACTGGTCGTAGAGTTTGCGTTTTTCGGGGTTGGAGAGCACGTCGTAGGCTTCGGCTGCTTCCTTGAATTTCTCCTCGGCCTGTTTGTCGCCGGGGTTTCGGTCGGGGTGATATTTAAGCGCGAGCTTGCGGTAGGCTTTTTTCAGTTCGTCGTCGGTGGCTGATTTTCCTACACCAAGCACCTCATAGTAGTCTCTCTTATCCATAGGTGATTAAGGGGGTGAGATAGTTAATTTAATCGGCTCATTGACCTACGGCCACTTTGGCGTGGCGCAATACTTTGTCGTTGAGCATATAGCCCTTTGTGAGCGTGTCGATAATCTTGCCTTTCTGTTCGGGGCCCGCGGCAACCATAGCGATCGCTTCGTGACGGTCGGGGTCGAAGTCGGCTCCGTTGGTGTCCATGGCTTTCACACCGTTGGTCTCGAGATATTTCACAAGATTGTTGTAGATGAGTGTCATGCCGTCGCGTATTGCCGAAGCGTCCTGAGATTCGTCGGCAGCCTGAAGTCCGCGCTCAAAGTCATCCACAATGGGAAGGAGACCCTTGAGCACATTCTCGGCAGCGTTTTTGAGAATTTCGCTTTTCTCTTTGAGGGTGCGTTTGCGGAAATTGTCAAACTCGGCCATCAGGAAGAGGTATTCTTTCTTCTCTTTTTCGAGTTTGGCTTTGGTTTCGCCAAGCTCGGCGGCGAGTTTGTTGATTTCGTTCATCTCGTCGTTTTCGATCTGCTCGTCAGAGAGGTTTTCATCTTCGGCCTCACCTATGTTGTCGATTATTTCGGGTTCGTTGTTTG
>JAIDXU010000050.1 GCA_029058455.1 Paramuribaculum sp. | reverse complement strand
CTATTAAATCGCAGTTCACCAACAACTCCCAGAACGTAATTCCTACTGAAGGTAAAAACCGCGTGTGGACAATCACAGCGGCCTATCTTTTCTAAGATAACTAAATCTAACTTTATCATATTCACTTATTCTTGTTTATGAAAAAATTACTACTCACACTGATGGTCGTAATTCTTTCGGTAGCTACATCATTTGCCGAAAAAACCGTGACCATCGACTTCTCGCAGCTTGGTTATGCCAACGCTCAGGATGTTACTGAAGTAATCCAAGATGGCGTAACCTTTACCTTGTCAAAAGGAAGCGGCTCTAATGCTCCGAAATATTACACAAGCGGAGCATCCCTGCGCACTTATGCCAAAAACACTATGGAAATATCCGGAGGTAATATTACCAAAGTGGTATTTACATTTTCCGGCGCAAGTTACAATTTTGCGACCGATGCCACATTCACTCCCGGAAGTTACACAACCTCAACCAACACATGGACAGGCTCTGCAAGCTCTATTTCAATTGTCAACGGAGCCAGCGGACAGGTTCGTATCTCAAAGATGGAAGTGACTCTCGGTGATGACGAGCCTGGCGTTGATCCCGATCCCGCAACCACCAAAGAGGTTACTATCGACTTTACCACCCAAGGCTATAGCAATGCTCAGGATATTACCACTGTAACCGATAATGGCGTTACATTGACGTTTTCAAAAGGTTCAAACACCAGTAGCTCTCCGAAATATTACAACACCGGCACCGCAGTGCGCTTATACCCCAATAATGAACTTGATGTGAAAGCCAACGGTGAAGAAATCATCAAGATTGAATTCACATTCTCAAGCACAGGCAATACTTTTGGCAGTGTTTCTTCTACTCCGGCGGGCACTTATAGTGAATCGGGCACTACCGGCACTTGGACAGGTTCGGGTGAAATTGTCACCATCAAATGCGGAAAGACTTCAGGCCATGCCCGTCTTTCGGCTATTACCATCACTGTGAAAAGCAACGGTTCAGGCCCCGTCACAACGGTAGCCAAACCCGTGTTCACCCCCTCCGACACCTCGACAGCTGAAGCCAAAGATATTACCATAAGCTGTGCCACCGAAGGTGCTTCGATCTACTACACTCTCGACGACACAGAGCCTACCAAGGAATCGACTCTCTACACCGAGCCTATCCACCTCACCACCACAACTACTGTTAAGGCTATCGCCTACGCCACAATCAACGGTGAGGAAGTATCATCAGAGGTTACTACCGCAACCTATCAGATTTATCTCAACGCCCCCAAGTTCTCAATCGAACCCGGCACTTACACCGAACCTCAGACTCTGTCGCTCACAGCCTATAACAGTGCAAAGATCTATTACACCATCGACGGAACAGATCCCACCGAGGAATCAAATCTCTACACCGAGCCTATAGCTATTACAACCAATACCTTTATCAAGGCAATCGCTATCAACGGAGAAGTGAAGAGCCCTGTAGCAGAAGGATACTATATCATCAACGCCTCCGCACAAACAGCTACATTCAATTTCACTGAAAACACCTACGGATATCAAGTTTCGGCCGGCAATACCACCTATGTTGTCAGCAAACTCACCGAAGGTGATGTGACCATCAACCTCGCCGCTACCGTCAACGCTACCGGCGAACCCGCTCAGGAGGGCCAGCAGTGGAGATTCTGGAATACCAGCGGCACCGACCACCTCCGTTGCTCGCTCAACGCCAACAACAAAAACACCATGACTTTCACCTGCGGTCAGGGTCGCAAAATCACTTCGATTGTGTTTACCTATACCTCAGGTGCCAGCTATCAGCCCAAAGAAATTATCGCCAGTCAGGGCACAATGACAGGCATAACCAATTGGGAAGGCGCTGCATCTGATGTAGAACTGACTTTCTTCAAAGGCTCAGGCACAACCCAAATACGCACCATTACCGTATCGACTATCGAAAGCTCCGCTCCCGACTTCTCAGAGCCCGGCGGTAACTTCTATCGTGCTTTCCAGCTCGCTCTCACAACCTCGATTCCCGGAGCCAAGATCTACTACACTCTCAACGGCACCGTTCCCACCGAAGGTTCTACCCTCTACACCGAACCTATCCTTATTTCGGCCACAACCGAAGGTGAGCAGATCACTGTAAGAGCCATTGCAGTCTATGAGGATGAAGACGGCAACAAATGCGTTTCGGAAATGGCTTCAGCTACCTACACCTATAGCGCTCCCGGTGCGGAAGTAATGTCAATCAAGGATTTCTATGAAGAAGCTCTCAAAAACAGCGGCAAAGCAATCCTCATCAACATACCTCTGGCTGTAAGTGCCATTTCTGACAAATATCTCTATGTTAACGACGGATGGCCTCAGAACAAGTTTAATTCGATCGAGATTGTGAAAAAAGGTGTCAACTGGACCGAATACTATCAGTATGGTTCATTGATTCCCGCCGGTACCGTAGCCGAGCTCGGATGGAGCGAAGACGGTATCACTCCCACACTTCTTCTTAAGAATGACGTTGAGGAGTCGAACATGTCTGTCGACAAAATCCTCACCGATACCATCACCGGTCTTGAGCTCAACTCGATTATAAACATCAACCCTGAAGACTATCCTAACCTTGTGCTCAAAGAAGGTGTTGACATTGAAATGCTCAGCAAACTCGTCTGCATTAAAGACGTGAAATTTGCCGCCGCAACTTCCAACACCGTTAACCAGTCGTTTACCGGCACAACCCCCGACGGCGAAAAGATCACATTTACCGTTAGATTCCCCATCGCAAAATACAACGCCGGCACCTATGACGTGACCGGTATCATCGGCGCCAGCAAGAAAGTCACTGTAGTTAAACCCTCAGTTGACCCCGAAACCGGCGAAACAATCGAAGGCTATAATAAAGTGACCTTCTCGGTTGAACTCTATCCCGTGGCCATCGCTGCCAAGCCCGTTGAAATCGATCCCTCCGACTATGAGAAATATGAAGCCGTAACTTCTGTTACCGACGGCAAATATGTAATCGCCACCGCCAACGGCATTGTGGCAGCCGCTCTTGCCTCAAACAAGACCTATGGCTATCTCCCCACCGAGGAAGGCATTGTTAGCGACAATGTTCTCTCACTTTCGAAAGATCTCAACTGTGAGTTCACACTTGAAAACGCCGGTTCAAGCGACATCTTCTATATCCGCGACAACGCTGGCAGATATTACTATCAGACCGGCACATACAACTCATTTAACGTG
>JAIDXU010000005.1 GCA_029058455.1 Paramuribaculum sp. | reverse complement strand
TTTCCGAGCCATATTTTCAACATCATGTTTTGACCACAAGACATAAAAGAGCTATATTTGCACTTCATCAGCCAAACAAGCAACAAACCATACCATGAAAATCCGTAATATTCTCACAGCGGTAACCATGCTTACCGCGATAGGGTCGTTATCGGCCCGCGAGGTCAGCCCGAGTCAGATCATTCCGCGCCCCATGGAGGTATCTACCTCTGCCGGCAGCTTCACTATCCCCGCCGACGGCTTCACATTCGAGTATAAGGGCAAGCAGCAGCCCGAGTTGCTGACTGAATATCTCAACGCCTACCCCGCGCAATTTCATGCAGCGACCAAAGGCAATAAAGCCAATCTCATAATCGAGATTTCAAACAAAGTGAAATCAAAATATGAGCTGAAAGTTACCCCCTCGGCAGTCATCATCAAGGCTACCGACGAAGAGGGTGCATTCTACGCAATTCAGTCGCTGCTGCAAATGGCTCAGCTCCCCGAAGCTACCGAGATAGTATGCTCGACCGTTACCGACTCGCCCCGCTTCCCCTACCGTGGTGTGCATTTCGATGTTTCGCGCCACTTCCGCTCCATCGACTTCCTTAAGAAGCAGATCGACGCAATGGCACTGCTCAAACTCAACAAAATGCACCTTCATCTCACCGACGGCGCCGGCTGGCGTATGCAGATCGATGCCTATCCCCGTCTTGCCGGGTTTGCCGCCTGGCGCCCGCAACTCTCATGGCAGGACTGGGTTAACAACGGCTCAAAATATTGTGACGAGACCGACGTAAGGGCCTCGGGCGGCTACTATACCAAAGAGCAGCTTCGCGACCTTGTTGATTATGCCGCCGCTCGCCACATCACCGTAATTCCCGAAATCGAGATTCCCGGTCACAGCAAGGAGGTTACTTCAGCCTACCCCGAGCTGTCATGCTCCGGAGTGCCCTATGCCGACGACGATTTCTGTATCGGCAAGGAGGCTACATTCGAATTTCTTGAAAAAGTGCTCGACGAAACTATGGAGGTTTTCCCCTCGGCTTACATCCACATAGGTGGCGACGAGGCTTCGAAAGCGGCCTGGAAAAATTGTGACGACTGCCGCAAGCGCATGGAGCAGGAGGGTCTTAAGGATGTTGACGAACTGCAGAGCTATGCCATCAAGCGCATGGAGAAATATGTCAATGATCATGGCCGTAATATCATAGGCTGGGATGAGATACTCGAAGGCGGACTTGCTCCAAATGCTACCGTAATGTCATGGCGCGGCACCGAAGGAGGTATCAAAGCCATCAAAAGCGGTCATGATGTTATTATGACCCCCGGAGAGTTCTGCTATATAGATTATTCGCAGGATGCGCCTTTCAAAGAACCCGCGTCGATAGGCGGATATACTCCTCTTGAGAAAGTCTATTCCTACGAACCTCTCGACCCGAGTCTATCAGCCGATGAAGCCAAACACCTCCTCGGTCTGCAGGCCAACCTCTGGAGCGAATATGTGACTACTGACGAACATGCCGAATATATGTACTATCCCCGCACATTCGCCATTTCTGAAATCGGATGGTCGACTCCCGAAAAAAACTATCCCGACTTCCACGCCCGCGCTCTTGATGTGGTGACAATGCTCGATTCGCTCGGCTATAACACCTTCGACCTCAAAAACGAATATGGTCAGCGTCGCGAAAGCCTCACTCCCGCCAACCATCTTGCTCGCGGAGCCAAAGTGACCTATACCATTCCCTACCGCAAGCAATATAAAGCCAAAGGCGATTCAACTCTTGTCGACGGAGTGCGCGGCGGCTGGACCTACGGTTCCGACAACCGCTGGCAGGGCTTCATGAGCGACTTTGACGCCACTGTCGACCTCGGCGAAATAAAACCGATCGGCTCCGTAGGACTCTCTTTCATGCAATCGGCCGGCGCGTGGGTTCACCTGCCCAAACAGGTTGACTTCGAAGTGTCTGAAAACGGTGTTGACTTCGAAACGGTCGGAACGGTTTGGAACGACGTCGACCCCAACTATCCGAAAATCCTGATGAAAGACTACTATGCCACCTTCCCCCAACGCAATGTGAGATACGTGCGCATCAAGGCCAAGCGTCATGACCGCCCGGGCGCATGGCTCTTCACCGACGAGATAATCATCAATTGATTCGTAATTTAATTGTTTAACAAAAACTTTGGTGGGGTGCGAAAAAATAGCTACCTTTGCCCCCGGTTTCGTAACCGCTGGCAGGACAAGAGGTGCCTGCGAATGTTGCGAGTATTGTTAACAATCTAAATCATAGTTATTTAAAATGGATCTGATTAAAATTGTCAATGAGGCTTATGCCACAGGCAAACAGCATCCCGACTTCAACCCCGGCGATACCATCACCGTTGCTTACCGCATTAAGGAAGGTAACAAGGAGCGTATCCAGCAGTATCGCGGCGTGGTGATCCGCATCAGCGGTGAAGGCGAAAAGAAACGTTTTACTGTTCGCAAGATGAGCGACGGTATCGGCGTAGAGCGTATTTTCCCCATCGAATCTCCGTTTATCGATTCGATCGTGGTTAACAAGTATGGCAAAGTGCGTCGTGCAAAACTTTATTATCTGCGTGCCCTTACCGGCAAAAAAGCTCGTATCAAAGAGCGCAGAAAATAATTTGCCCCGTTTCAAAGAAACATATAAAGGTGGTGACGATAACCGTCGCCACCTTTTATGTTATATGCCCGTTTCGCATGTCGGGGTTATCTACATTATGCCCCACTTATCTACATTTAAACTCTTTTAACCCCTGCCCCTTTGGGGCATAGCGTCGGTGTTAAGTAATTTTGCAGTGACTTGAATGTCGCCTCCTCCTGACGGCAATTCGGTCATGACTCAATTACTATGGGAAAAATTATTGCTATAGCCAATCAAAAAGGTGGTGTGGGAAAAACCACCACCACCATCAACCTCGCGGCCTCGCTTGCCGCCCAGGGCAAAAAGGTGCTGATTGTCGACGCCGACCCTCAGGCCAACGCTACCTCGGGCTACGGCATCAAGCCCGACGATATGCCCGCCTCTATTTATGAATGTCTGGTCGACGACTATCCTATGGCCGAGTCGACCGTGGCCACATGTGTCGAAAACCTCCACCTCGTAGGCTCGCGCATTGACCTTGCCGGCGCCGAAATAGAACTCATCTCCCGACCCGACCGCGAAAGGACCATGGCCCGCACGCTCGCGCCGGTTACACCTTTCTATGACTATATACTCATTGACTGCAGCCCGTCGCTCGGCCTGATTACCGTCAATGCCCTCACCGCCGCCAACTCAGTCATAATACCGGTTCAGGCCGAATACTTCGCCCTCGAAGGAATCACCAAGCTCATCAACACAATCCGTATCATAAAACCGAAGCTCAACCCCGGTCTTGAAATCGAGGGTTTCCTCCTCACCATGTATGACTCACGTCTCCGACTGGCCAACATGATCTACGAGGAGCTGAAAGGCCACTTCGGACAAATGGTTTTCGACACCGTGATTCCCCGCAACATACGTCTCAGCGAAGCCCCCTCCCACGGTCTTCCCGCTCTGATCTATGACAGTGAATCGCGCGGCGCCACAAGCCATATCGCCCTGGCCCGTGAAATAATCGCCAAAAACAGCGCCATTCATTCTCAACCCGCCTGATTACTCTCCATTCTCACATTCCATAACAATCCCACTCCCTCAATCTCATGGCTCTCAAACGCACCGCCCTCGGCCGAGGTCTCGATTCGCTGATTTCGATGGATGATATTCCAGCAAGCGGCTCTTCGGCTATCAACGACATAGCTCTCGACCTCATCTCTCCCAATCCCGACCAGCCCCGCACTTCCTTCAGCGAGGAGGCCCTGCAGGAATTGGCCGACTCTATCCGCGAATTAGGCATCATCCAGCCTCTCTCCCTCCGAAAAACCGGCACCAACTCCTATCAGATAATTGCGGGAGAACGCCGTTTCAGAGCCGCCAAATTGGCGGGGCTAACCTCGGTGCCCGCTTATATCAGAACGGCCTCCGATTCCGAGCTGACCGAGATGGCGCTTATCGAAAACATCCAGCGCGAGGATCTCAACGCCATCGAAATAGCCCTGACTTTCAAAAAACTCATTGAGCAATATCAGCTTACTCAGGAACGTCTCAGTGAGCGAATCGGCAAGAAGCGCGCCACGATAGCCAATTTCCTGAGATTGCTCCGGCTCCCGGCCGAGGTGCAGCTCGGACTGAGAGACAAGCGCCTCGACATGGGCCATGCCCGCGCTCTTCTCACAATCGACGACCCCGCCCTGCAGCTCAAGCTCTACAAACGCATTCTCAAAGAAAACCTCTCGGTGAGAAAGGTTGAGGAACTGGCCAAAAATCTTCGTGAACAGGCCAACGGTTCATCTGCTCCCGACACTGAGAAATCTGAAAAGAGAGCCTTCGCGCCCGGCGATTTCAACCTGCTCAGAGACCATCTTTCCCAACGCTTCAACACCCCAGTGAAATTCTCCTGCGACCGTTCGGGCAAGGGTAAAATTTCATTTGAGTTCAAAAACGAAGCCGAACTTGAGAGATTAATTACTATCTTTGACGAACTAAATCAATCCCGATGACTCCGGCCACCGGAGACATCGGCCTGTTTTTCACATTCATACTATTGTTAATCATCGAGTTATAAAATGATAAAGACATCTTCCAAATCTATCCGCTCAACACGGCTCAAAAGGCTCGCGGCACTGGTCGGTGTCTGTTTTTTTATAATAATCACACCTTTTAACATTTTTTCAGCAAACGCTTTATCTCTCTCCCGCGAGCTGCCCGATTCGCTTGGGATTCTCCCCGACAGCATACCTCTCTCCAATCCTGCTCCGGCCGGTGCCGAAGTAGTGGAAAGCAGCATTTCAACCGTTGGCGATTCGCTGAAGATACAGCCGGTCGACAGTGTTGAGATAGTGCCGTCAGCCGATCTCGCTCACCAATCCGCAAACAAAAATCTTCCCGAACCGGTCGACGCCAACCGCCGTGTGTTTACACCCGACCCCACCCGCGCCGTGTGGCTCTCGGCGCTCTTTCCCGGCCTCGGCCAAATCTACAACCGCCGCTATTGGAAACTCCCCATAGTGGTGGGCGCTTTTATGGGTCTCGGCTACGGAACGTCATGGAACAACATGATGCTCTCCGACTACACCCGAGCCTATAACGACATCACCGACTCCGATCCTTCCACAAAATCATACATGGATTTCTTCCCACCCACTGTCGAGGAATCAAGTCTCGACAAGGAGTGGCTTACCAACACCTTCAAAGCGCGCAAAGACTATTGCCGCCGCAACCGTGACCTGTGTATAATCTGCATGGTCGGCGTATATCTCGTGGCGATGGTCGACGCCTATGTCGATGCTTCTCTCTCTCAATTCGACATCTCACCCGATCTTACCCTCAAATGGGCGCCCGCGGTGATTCCCGACAACCCCAACCGGCTGCCGGGACTTGGTGTGCACTGGGCTTTGGTGTTCTGATCCACAAGTGATTTTCATATATCTTACACCATGAATATGAAACGACTTATACCTTCACTTCTCATAGCGCTGATAGGCTGTTGCACAGCCGTCGCGGCTCCCCGCATGTCGATTCTCGACATCAAACACTCCATCACCGACGACAATGTAGTGCCTCCCGAAAGCTTCGAGACCCGCACCATCGAACTCGAAGAAAACTTCTATCTGCGCAACTTCACCGAAAAGTCAGCCAACGTCGACTCAACCCTCGCCACAGTAGGCTCACCCGCCGAATATGCCGATCTTCTGAGCCGTCTTCCAGCTGAGATCGAGCTCCCCTACAATGCCATTGTAGGTCGCCTCATCGACATGTATCTCACCCGTCGCCGCGCCCTCGTGGCCGACATGGTGGCGCTCCACAACTATTATGGCAACATATTTGTCGAGGAGCTTATCAAAGAGAAAATGCCTGTCGAGCTTCAATATCTCCCGGTTATAGAATCGGCTCTCAACCCCAACGCCGTTTCCAAAGCCGGCGCCGTGGGCCTGTGGCAATTTATGCCCGCCACAGCCAACGGACTCGGCATGGAGGTTAATTCGCTTGTAGATCAGCGCCGTGACCCTCGCAAAAGCTCCCGCGCCGCCGCCAAATATCTCAAACAGCTCTATGAAATATATGACGACTGGTCGCTGGCAATCGCCGCCTATAACTGCGGACCCGGCAATGTCAACAAAGCCCTGCGCCGCGCCGGAGGCGGTAAAAAGGATTTCTGGGAAATCTACAACTATCTCCCCTCGGAAACAAGAGGATATGTGCCCGCATTCATAGCCGCCAATTTCGTGATGAACTACTTTGACCGCTATGGCGTGAAACCCACTATCGTTACCCGACAGCTCGTAACCGACACCGTGCAGGTGGCACAGCGAGTGCATTTCAATCAGATTGCCGAAGTGCTCAATATTCCGGTCGACGAAATAAGGATGTTGAATCCCCAGTTCCGCAAGGATATTATTCCCGGCAACAACCATCCCTATGCGCTCGTGCTCCCCTCTCAGCAGTGTCTCAGCTACATCATGAGCGAAAACGCTATTCTCGCCCTCGACTCCGACGTGTATGCCCGCCGCACGGTAGTGGAACCGGGTCAGCCCCGCGCTGCCGCCGACTCCACCCAAATCGGCGATCATCTTGTAGTGAAGAAACACACTGTGAAAAGAGGTGAGAATATCCGCGACATTGCCAAGCAGTTCGGGGTGAGCGCCACCGACATCAAGAAATGGAACAACCTCACCCGTGGCAAGGTTAAAGCCGGCGACGTGTTGACAATCGAGGTTATGGAACACGGCTCGGTAACCGATACCGTGACCCAGCAGCTCGACTCGATACGCCCGATGGCCGAGACACCCGCACCCGCCGCAAGCGAGGCGCGTCAGGAAAAACCCGCTCCCAAAGCCACCCCCGAAAAGAAACCCGAAGCCAAACCCAAGCCTGCCACACCCTCTACCTATACCGTGCGATCGGGCGACACACTGTCGAAAATCGCCAAGAAATTCGGTGTGACAGTAGCCCAGCTCCAGAAGGCCAACACCCTCGGCTCATCAACCAACCTACAAATTTCTCAGAGGCTAAAAATTCCCGCAAACGGCTCAT
>JAIDXU010000049.1 GCA_029058455.1 Paramuribaculum sp. | reverse complement strand
TGGGGTCTGTGGCTCGCGTGGACCGTAGGCCTTCTTGTTCACCCAAAGGTAATCTCCTACGAGAAGTGTCTTTTCAAGTGACGAAGATGGAATCTGATAGTTCTGTCCAATGAATGAGAAAACGAAATAAACAAGGATCAGGGCATAGACAATTGCGTCAACCCAGCTCATCACACTTCTCACCACCGGGTTCTTGCTTTTCTTCCACCATGTGAAAGGTATGTAGCCGGTGATGTAGATGTCAAACAACAATATCAGAAAGAGAGCCACCCACCAGTTGTTGAGCCATGCCACCCATGCGAGGAAGATGGCGGCAACGATTGCAAACCTTATCCAGCGTGTGGTTTTCACGGCTTTAATGCGTGAACGGAAGTCGGTGGCTGCCGGAGCCGTTGAGACGGTTTCGGCAGGTGTTTCAGTCGGTTTGGTGGGTGTGTTTTGTGACATTGCTGATTGGTGGGTGGTTGTATTAAACCGATGTTTATTGATTGATAAGCGATTGCATGAACTGCTCCATGCTGAGCACGCCTTTTTTGCCTTTGACCCATTCGGCTGCCATAACTGCACCGAGGGCAAAACCTTCGCGCGATTTGGCGCTATGGGTTATTGAGATGAGGTCAACGGGTGATTCCCATGTTATGGTATGTATGCCGGGTACTTCGGCTCGGCGCTCATGGCTGACTATGAGCGTCGTGTCGGAGGCGGGTACTTCTTCCGACCAACTGTCTACGGCAGGTGAGTTGGCCACGATGTCGTTGGCAAGTGTAACTGCTGTGCCGCTTGGGTGGTCAAGTTTATGGATATGGTGCGTCTCAGTGAGGTAAGGTTTGTATTGAGGAAACGGAGCCATGAGACGGCTCAGCTTCTTCGACAGTTCGAAAAATATATTTACTCCGATCGAGAAATTTGAAGTCCAGAAAAATGTGGCGTCACTGTCGGCAACCATCTTTTCTACCTCCGGCATCCGCTCTGTCCAGCCTGTGGAGCCTGACACTACAGGCACACCTTTGGCAAACGCTTTGGCATAGTTGTCGACCGCTGATTTGGGTGTGGTAAATTCGATTGCCACATCTGCCGATTTGAAATTGTCGGAATCAAATTCCTCGGGATTGTTGAGGTCAACGATGCTTACGATCTCGTGACCACGCTCAATGGCAATTCTCTCGATGGCCTTTCCCATCTTGCCATATCCTATGAGTGCTATTTTCATGATTTTTAGTCGCGTGAGTTACCGAAGAAACGAAGCAGATAGAGGAACAGGTTGATAAAGTCGAGATAGAGAGACAGAGCGCCGATAGTAGCCAGTCTTGACACGGCTTCGGTGGGAGCTACTGCTGACATCTGTTTGATTTTCTGTGTATCCCATGCTGTGAGGCCAACAAAAACCAGCACACCGGCACCGGAAATAATCCAGTCGAGAGTGGAGGAGTGCATGAAAATGTTAACCAACGATGCGATTATCAAGCCGATAAGAGCCATAAAGAGTATCGAACCGAATTTTGTGAGGTCTTGGCGGGTGGTGTAGCCGAAGATACTCATGGCTCCGAAAGTGGCGGCGGTGATGAAGAATGTTTTGGCTATCGAAGTGTGGGTGTAGACCAGAAAGATGGGTGAGAGGACCAGACCGTTGACAGCAGCAAAGAGGTAGAACAGAAGAGTGGCGGTGCCTGCGCTGAGACGGTTAATGCCGCCTGAGATTGCGATCACGAGGCCGATTTCGGCTATCATGAGAACCCACATCGCAGCACTATGGCCGAGGAAGAAGCCCATTACAGCTGGACTGCTGTAGCAGAATAGAGCTACTAAGGCTGTGACAAGAAGACCGAAAGTCATTCTTACATATACGTTACGCATCACTGTCGACACTCTGTTGTCGAGCGCGGGAGTGTCATTATAATTGTCGGTAATTCTGTAAGGATTCATTTTCTAAGATGTAATTTTTTAGGTTAAGATATGGTGGTGTTACTGTAATAACATTCAGACAATCACATTCGTTCAGGCATTTCGATGCCGAGGAGTCCCATTGCAGTCGCGATTGTGCGGGCGGTGGCGGCACAGAGTGCGAGACGGAGTGAGCGCACCGATTCATTTTCCTCTTTGAGAATCGAGCAGTCGTGATAGAACTGATTGTATTCCTTCACGAGCGAATAGGCGTAGTTGGCTATGATCGCCGGAGAATATTTGGCACCGGCCGATTCTACCACAGAGGGGAAATCTGCAAGAG
>JAIDXU010000048.1 GCA_029058455.1 Paramuribaculum sp. | reverse complement strand
GTCGGCGTCTGCATCGACAAACACTTTCACATCAATCATGTTGCGAAACACCGTATCGGTCAGCACGAGAATACCCTCCACTATCACGACATCGGTAGGTTCAACATGCACTGTCTCCGCCTGGCGGGTGCAGGTGAGGTAGCTGTAGGTAGGCATTTCGATTGTCTTTCCCTCGCGGAGTTGCTTCAGGTGATCAACCAGCAAAGTCCATTCGATCGAGGCAGGCTCGTCGAAATTGATTTTGCTGCGCTCTTCTACCGGAATATGGCTCGAATCCTTATAGTAGGAATCCTGAGGCATGACCGACACTTCTCCCGCGGGCAGCGAGGAGATGATTTTATTGACCACAGTGGTTTTTCCGGAGCCGGTGCCTCCGGCAATGCCTATTACTAACATATTGAATATGAATCGATGTGTGGGGTTAAAACTTGATTTTATGCAAAGATAGGTGTTTTTTGCGAGATGTGCAATTATTGATATAACAGCATAAGCCTGACTGCCCGCGAACGGACAATCAGGCTTATGATAAATGGAGTGGAATCCTTAAAGGGATTTACCAGTCGCAGTCGATAAACTCAAACTGACCCTGGCCGATCACTTTATAGCGAATCACATGAGCTTCTGTTGTTCCGGTATAGGTGTAGAAGTTAATGGTATAGATAACTTCCACGCCGGGAATTACATTGGCATCGGGATGAATAACCGAAAGAGCTGCGGGGAACACCTCGCTCTCGAATCTTTGCTTCATCAAAGCCACAACCTCTTCATCGGTCATGCCCTCATAGCCGGCGGCATACTGGGCGCGGGCTGAAGAGGCACGGAGGTCAACGTTGCCCTGATAGGCGGAAGCTCCGGTATAATATTCATTGTTGCCGTAGGAGGTAACATAGGTGGCGCCGGTGGGCTTGTCGATATTTGCAGCAACCCAGTCGACACAAGCCTGATAATAGAGAGTGGAAATCTCGATACCCTTACCTGCGGGAAGTGTGATGGTGACATTGGGATCATAGATCCATTTGCCGCCGGTCATTACAAACTGAGAGGTTTCGCTAACTACTCCGTTAAATTCGCTCCACGCGCTTCCATCAAACTTATAGGCAGCGCAACGCAGTGTTGTGGCCGATGAAGCATAATAGTTGTAAACAACATACTTGATGTCGCCTTCAACAGCATAGGGGAATTTAACCTTGCAGTAGTTTGCGAGATAAAGCTCGGGACCGTCGTTTGAAAGGTTATCATATCTCTGGCCCATAGCCTGATAGTCGGAATGATTGAGCACGGTGTAGTCTGAAGCTACGCTCCAGCGGCCTGAGGTGTAGACATACATGACGTTTTCCTGAACGGAAGCGATGTCAACCGAGCGACTCTGAATCTTTGAGGCACCTGCGGGAGTGATCTCACTGGCAACGAAGTTGCAGTAACGATTGCCGGCGATAGCTATGAAATAGCCGGTTACGGTCACGGTTGAACCGTCAACGAGAAGAGCTTTCTGAGCTTCGGTAGCGTAATACACACCGCCCTTTGCTGTTTCGGCACCCTCAACGATGATGTTGATGTTGTTACCGCTCACTGAAACTTCTCCGGTCATAGTGGCATAGATAGCGGACTCGTCACCTGTGCGTGAAAGCGCGTTATCGAGATCGGCACCGGTATATTTAACGGGAGCGGGATAGGTGTATGTGCCTTTGCCGGTAACCTCGATAGTGGCCGAAGCACCGGTTATCTGGAGACCGCGGTTATAGGCACCTACTTCTCCGGCAATGTTAACCTGATCACCGACAGCATACATCGACTGGTCGAAAGAATTGCCGACATACACAAACACTGCACCTGAATTATCGGCCACGATAAAGCCGTTGGCACAGATAGCAGCCACATAACCCACGATTTCAACCTGATCGCCTTTGGCCATCGAGCCGATCACGCTTGTAGGCACGAAATCGTCACCGGGCTGCTCGGGAGCGGCATTAAACACGGGATCGACCGAAGCAACCTGATAGGAAGCAACCACAAGCTCACCCTCCTCAGCGTCGGGATAAGCCTCGGCAAGAATCGAAGGCACATAGCGCGAAGCAGCCTTTGAAGGAGCGAAAGCGTTTACAAAATCATTGTCGCTCTCCCACACCTCCTGATAATCGGCCTCGGTTACGAGATAGGTCTGTGCCGATGAAGCGGCCACTACCTGCTCGGGCATACCTTCGCTTATGCGATAGGTGAGCTTGATAGCTGAGCCGTCGGTGAGAGTGAAATAGGGGAACGAGGGATCGGAGAGAAGCGCGGGCACATACTCGCGGGGTGAAATCTCCGAAGTGAAATAACACTGTGTACCTACAGCTTTGAGTTGAGCTGCATAAACGTCTCCTGCCAAAGCCTTATTGGTCTTATTAGTCGCCAGAATGGCATAATCAGCCTCGGTGAGGGTATATTCGATGGTCTGAACATCGGTAATCCCCGGTGTCTCAAACCCGTCG
>JAIDXU010000047.1 GCA_029058455.1 Paramuribaculum sp. | reverse complement strand
GTAGAGAAGTGTATCGGGGTTATTTTTTTGCTGTTTTTTTAGCTGTGGATGAAGTTTTGGCCGAGGTTTTTGTAGCGGCTTTGGTTGCTGTTGTCTTGGCGGTCTTGGTAGCCTTGGTGGTCTTTGTTTTGGTTGTTGCGGCTTTCTTCTTGATCGGTGCTACATAATCTACCTGCCGGAAAACCTGAGCGGTTCTTGCGGGAAGATAGAGCTTAAGCCATGCGAGATTATGAGGTGTATAGAGCGGATCGGGAGTGGTGAAGTGGCTCACGGTTTCATCAACATTGCCGAAGCCTCCGAAGTCGGGATTATCGGTCGAAAGAATACATTTATATTCACCCGGTTGCGCGAGAATCTTATAATCGGAATGTGATTTGTCGGGGCTGAAATTAAAGACAAACACCAGCTCTCCGCGGCGGAAGGCGAGTACCTGATCCTCATCCTGATCCCATAATTTTTCGATGGGAATGGCCTGAAAATCCTTTACGCCTGAAATCAGGCTTATCATGGCATTGTCAAAGTTGTTGAGATACTGATATTTCAGCTCTTTGCTGTCAACAAGGCTCCATTGGCGGCGGGCATATTTATATCCCCATCCGTTGCCTTCGCGGGGGAAGTCAATCCACTCGGGATGGCCGAACTCATTACCCATGAAGTTGAGATAGCCGCCATTGATGGTAGAGGCGGTGACGAGCCTGATCATTTTATGTAGGGCTATGCCGCGCGACACCATGAAGTCGTTGTCATCTTTCATCATGTGCCAATACATGTGATCATCTATGAGTCGGAAAATCACGGTCTTGTCGCCAACAAGGGCCTGATCGTGGCTCTCTACATAGGAAATAGTCTTTTCATCGGCGCGGCGGTTGGTAAGCTCCCAGAATATGCCGGTGGGATGCCAATCTTCATCTTTCTTTTCCTTGAGAGTCTTAATCCAGAAATCGGGTATGCCCATCGCCATTCGATAGTCGAAGCCGAGACCTCCGTCTTTAAACGGCATTGCCAGTCCGGGCATTCCGCTCATCTCTTCTGCGATGGTTATAGCCGAGGGATTTATGTCATGAATCAGTATGTTGGCGAGGGTGAGATAGGTTATAGCGTCAAGATTCTGATTGCCGTTATAGTAATCACCATAGCCGTTAAAGTCTTGACCAAGGCCGTGATTCCAGTAGAGCATGGAGGTTACGCCGTCAAACCTGAATCCGTCAAAGTGATATTCTTCAAGCCAGTATTTGCAGTTGGAGAGCAGAAAATGAAGCACCTCGGTCTTACCGTAGTCGAAGCAAAGAGAATCCCATGCCGGATGCTCGCGGCGGTCATCACCGTAGAAATATAAGTCGGGAGATCCGTCGAGACGGCCAAGACCCTCTGCCTCATTCTTCACGGCGTGGCTGTGAACAATGTCCATTATTACTGCCAGGCCGAGTTCATGAGCCTTGTCGATAAGACTTTTAAGTTCTTCGGGAGTACCGAAGCGGCTTGAGGCTGCAAAGAAATTGCTCACATGATAGCCAAACGACCCGTAATAGGGATGTTCCTGAATGGCCATGATCTGAATTGCGTCATAGCCGTCGGCTGCAATGCGAGGCAGAATATTGTCGCGGAATTCGATATATGTACCTACACCTTCTTTCTCCTGTGCCATACCGATATGGCATTCATATATAAGCAGAGGCTTGGTGTTGGGTTTGAATTTCTTGACTTTCCATTCATAGGGGGTCTCGGGGTTCCATACCTGAGCGGAGAAAAGATATGAGCGAGGGTCCTGAACAACTCTTGTGGCATAAGCCGGAATACGCTCACCGCGGCCACCTTTCCAATCAACTATCATTTTGTAATGCTGACCGTGGCTCATAGCATTGGCCGGAAGTTTCACTTCCCAAACTCCGGAGTCGCTGATACGGTTCAACTCATATCTGGCCATCTCCTGCCAGTTCGAAAAGTCACCGATAAGACATATCGCGGTAGCGTTGGGCGCCCATTCGCGCATCACCCAGTTTCCGTCAGCATCGCGGTGGAGGCCGAAATATTCGTGGGCGTTGGCAAAATCACTCAGTGAAGCAGCAGCTCCGGGACCTGTCAACAGTGACTCTTGTCGGCGCAACACATCCTGATGGCGCCCTTCAACAGCAGCGCTATAGGGTTCCAACCAGGGGTCATTTCGCAAAATGCGCAGCTTTGATTTTCGAGTGGTGGCTCGACGTTTCTCAGAAGCAGCGGCCTCAGTGGTGGCCGGAGTTTTTTTTGAACTTGGCATGAGTATATATTTGAA
>JAIDXU010000046.1 GCA_029058455.1 Paramuribaculum sp. | reverse complement strand
TTATGATATGGCGCGTTTTGGTTGGGAAGTTGCCCGATCATCGCCCCGTCAGGCCGACTTCATGATGGTTGCCGGCACTATTGTTCATCGTATGGCTCCTGTCGTGAGACGTCTTTATGACCAGCTTGCCGAGCCTAAATATGTGATTGCCAGCGGCGCATGTGCTGTTTCCGGCGGTCCTTTCAAAAAGAGCTATCATGTTGTGATGGGCGTTGACAAACTGATACCGGTCGACGTATACCTCCCCGGCTGTCCTCCGCGTCCCGAAGCCATGATCTACAGCATTATGCAATTGTCGCGTAAAATGAAAGTAGAGAAATTTTTTGGTGGCGTAAACCGCAAGGAAAAACAGCAAAAATTTCTTGAAGAGCACCCCGTGGAAGGTGTAAATGATTAATTTTCCACGGACAGACCAGTGACTTATAAATCTTAGTATCACCACCTGAATTATCACAACCATCATTCTATATGGCTGACTTGCAGCAAAAAATAGCCGGACTTTTTCCCGATGCAATTTTCGAGGATGCTACCATTCCGATGGTAACCGTCGCTGACGCGCAGTTGCATGAGCTGGCGCAGACACTTCGCGATGATCCCGAGCTTTCGTTTGACTTTCTCATAACCATAGTGGGTATGGACTGGGCTGATTCGCTCGGATGTATCTACTATCTCGAAAATACCAAAAATCATAACCTTATTTCAATCAAGGTTTCGACACCCGACCGTGTAAAGCCTCTGATTCACTCCGTGGCCGATCTCTGGGCAATCGCCGGAATCTTCGAGCGCGAAGTGTTTGACTTTTTCGGTATTGTATTTATCGGCAATCCCGACATGCGCCGTCTTTTCCTTAACATCGACTGGAAAGGATTTCCCTACCGCAAGGATTATGACGACAGCGCCGATCTTAATCCCGTTACTACCGAAAACGAGCGTCAGACCGACTTTACCTATACATGGGAAGAAGATGAGAAGGGTAAAATCCACAAAAAAGAGGTTAGAATCTTCCAGCCCGATGATTTTGTGGTGAATATCGGTCCGCAGCACCCCGCCACTCACGGTGTGCTCCGTTTCCGTACTGCCGTCGACGGCGAGACCGTCAAGAAAATCGACGTCTATATGGGTTATATCCATCGCGGCATTGAAAAGATCTGTGAGCAGCTTACCTATCCTCAGACTCTCCATTTCATGGACCGTCTCGACTATTTCTCGGCTCACCCCTATCACCACTGTCTCTGCATGACTATCGAAGAGGCTGCCGGAATTGAAATTTCACGTCGCGCTCAGGTTATCCGTGTTCTGATGGACGAGCTTTCGCGTATAGCCTCTCACTGCCTCTTTATCGGAACATATTGCATGGATCTCGGTGCTACCACAATGCTGTTCTATACACTCAGAGTGCGTGAGCAAATTCTCGACATCATGGAGAAAACCTGCGGTGCCCGCATGACATTCAACTATGAGTGTATCGGTGGTGTGATGCAGGATCTCGCTCCCGATTTCGTTCAGGATGTTAAAGCGCTTCTCGAGGTGCTTCCTAAAAATATCAAGGAATATAACACACTATTTACCGGCAACGTCATTGCCCGCAACCGCCTTGAGGGTATCGGAGTGCTCAGCAACGAAGATGCTATCTCATGGAGCGTGACCGGTCCTTCAGGCCGTGCTTCAGGTTGGGCATGTGATGTGCGCAAGACTCATCCCTACAGCATTTATTCAGAGCTTGACTTCGAGCAGGTTGTTCGCACCGAAGGTGACTCAATGGCCCGATTCAAAGTGCGCATGAGCGAGATGGAACAGAGCGCGAAGATAATCGCCCAGCTCATCGACAATATTCCCGAAGGGGAGATCTGTGTTAAGGTTCCCAAAGTTCTCAAGCTGCCCAAAGGCCGCTGGTTCAGAATGGTGGAGGGTTGTCGCGGCACCTTCGGTATTTATATCGAAAGCGACGGAACAACAAGTCCCTATCGTCTCAAGATTGCTCCTCCCTGCTTGCCTGCTGCTGCAGTGGTTGATCATATCACACGCGGTCAGAAGATTGCCGACCTTATTACTATCGGTGGCTCTCTCGACTATATTGTGCCCGACATCGACCGTTAATATCTCAACCGTTCATCCAACTTTCAGCTAACCCCTTCCCACAATAAGCTATGTTCGACTTTTCGCAATTAACAAATTGGATACATGCCACACTGTTGCAGTTTATGCCTGAATGGCTTACCGTCACACTCGAGTGTGTGGTAATAGGCGTGGTTCTCCTCCTCGTTTATGCTCTGTTGGCATTGTTCTACATCTACTTCGAGCGCAAGGTCTGTGCCGCTTTCCAGTGCCGTCTCGGTCCTGACCGCGTAGGTCCTTTCGGTCTTCTCCAGAGCTTTGCCGATATGTTTAAGATGCTCATTAAGGAGCTTATCGAGCTTAAGCATGTTGATAAATTCCTCTTTGCATTGGCTCCCTATCTGGTGATTCTGGCTTCGATGCTCTGTTTCGCGGTGCTTCCGTGGGGCAACGGCCTTCAGGTCATCAATTTCAATATCGGTATCTTCTTCCTTATCGCCTGTTCATCGATCGGTGTGCTCGGTATTCTTCTCGCCGGTTGGTCATCGAACAATAAATATACTCTCATCGGTGCGCTTCGTTCAGGTGCCCAGATGGTGAGCTATGAGCTTTCGATCGGCCTGAGCGTGCTTACCATGGTATGCTTTGCAGGCACAATGCAGATTACCGACATTGTTAATGCACAGAGCAATCTGTGGTTTATTTTCTCAGGTCATATTCCTGCGATCATCGCATTTATTATTTATCTCATCGCGGGTACAGCCGAAACCAATCGTGGCCCGTTTGACCTTCCCGAAGCCGAAAGTGAGCTTACCGCCGGTTATCACACCGAGTATTCAGGTATGCACTTCGGTTTCTTCTATCTTGCCGAATACCTCAACCTCTTTATCGTGTCGGGCGTTGCAACATTGCTTTTCTTCGGAGGCTGGATGCCGCTCCACATTCCCGGTTGGACAGTATTTAACGAAATCATGGACTATATCCCCTCTGTGATATGGTTTATCGGTAAGGCAGTTGCAATTTCCGGAATCATTATCTGGTTTAAGTGGACCTTCCCCCGTCTCCGAATCGACCAGATGCTCTCTCTCGAGTGGAAATATCTTCTTCCCATCAATTTGGTCAATCTCGTGCTGATGGTGCTTATCATCGTCTACGGCATTCACCTTTAATTTTTAGCCATCCCATTCTCATCTTTATATCATGAGCGAACATTTCGGAACTATCTCGCAGGTTATCGGTCCTGTTGTCGACGTATCCTTTGATATCGAGGGTCAGGTTCTGCCCCCTATCTATACCGCACTCAAGGTTGAGCGCCCCGACGGCGGTCAGCTCATACTTGAGGTGGAGCAGCACATCGGTGAAAATACCGTAAGATGTGTGGCTATGGAAAGCACCGACGGTTTGCGCCGCGGCCTGCGTGTGGATAACCTCGAGCACCCTATCTCAGTGCCTACCGGCGCGCAGGTTAAGGGTAGACTTCTCAATGTTATCGGTGACGCTATCGACCGTTTGCCCGAACTCAACCGCACCGACCTTCGCCCGATTCATCAGCCTGCTCCCGAGTTTGATGATCTTACTATCGGTACCGAGATTCTCTATACCGGTATTAAGGTGATTGACCTTCTGGAACCTTATAGCAAGGGCGGTAAAATCGGTCTGTTTGGCGG
>JAIDXU010000045.1 GCA_029058455.1 Paramuribaculum sp. | reverse complement strand
ATGGTTGAACGTGTAACAAGCAGTCTGTAACTCTAACCTCACCTTTCCCGGTAATCAAATGATGAAATTTCCGTTCAGAAAATCAAAGAAATCTGTCGACAGCCGCGACACAACGGCTACCGATATAACGGCTCCTGACACACCGGCGCCCGAGAAATCGGCGCCGCGCAAAGCCTTTCGCCTTCCACGGCTCGGCGCTCTGCTCGGCAAGCTCGGCCTGAAGCGTCTCGACCGATATATCATCAGCAACTTTCTCGGCACATATCTCTTTGCCATTGTTCTCATTCTGGCAATCACCATAATGTTCGACATCAACGAGAAGCTCGACTCCTTTCTCAAAGCTCCCCTCAGGGCCACTCTCTTTGATTATTTCCTGAACTTTCTTCCCTATTTCGCCAATCAGTTCAGTCCGCTGTTTACCTTCATAGCGGTAATTTTCTTCACCTCCAAACTCGCCGACAAGTCTGAGATCATAGCGATGCTCTCGACCGGCATGAGCTTCAGGCGACTGCTGTTGCCATATATGGTCAGCGCCGCCGTGATCGCTTTCGCCACATATATATTGAGTGCCTACGTCATTCCGCCCGCCAATGTGAAGCGAATAGAATATACCAACACCTATGTAAAAAACAAAAAGGTGGAATATGGTTCCAACATTCAGCTTCAGGTATCGAAAGGCGAGATAGCCTATATGAGCCGATATGACAACAAGCTAAAGACCGGCTATAAATTCTCGCTTGAAACATTCAAGGATAAAAAACTCGTGTCACGTCTCACAGCCAATACCGTGAAGTGGGATACCCTCGACCGGTGGCAGGTGAGAGACTACATGATACGCGACCTTTCAGGCAAACAGGAAATCATAACCCGCGGCACCCGACTCGACACTGTCATACCCATCCAGCCACGCGACTTCCTCATCTCGAAAAACGACCACGAAACCCTCACCACCCCTCAGCTCAGCGAATATATCGACTCGCAGAAAGAGCGTGGCGTGGCCAATATCAAGACATTCGAGATTGAATATCACCGCCGTTTCGCAATGACCGCCGCCGCCTTTATTCTCACCATAATCGGCATGTCGCTGAGTTCGCGCAAGGTGAAGGGAGGCATGGGTCTCAACATAGGCGTGGGATTGGTGCTGTCGTTCGGCTACATACTTTTCACAACCGTAACCTCTACATTCGCAGTGTCGGGACTCACCTCTCCGATGGTGGCGATGTGGATTCCCAACATTGTCTACGGCATTATAGCTGTGATACTTTATCGCAAAGCCGCACAATAAGTTGCGCCTCCCCAACGTTAACTATTCCAGCCGCTTTCAGGCCTCAATCAAATATTTTTTCGATCATAAACAGTTTGACTCCACGAGATGAAAACTTTAAAGATATTTCTGTTATTAACCGCCGTCGCAGCCATTGCCCTTCCCGCACAGTCTCGTCGACAGACGCCTAAGGAAACTCCCGCCGAGCTTCTCCGTCAGGCGCGCGAAGCCTGTTCCCACTATAGGTTTGACAAAGCTATCGACCTGCTCGACAGCTATGAATCGGCTCTTGGCAAAAAATCACCCGCGGCCGACTATGATTCTCTGCTCACCGTTGCCGAGCGTGGCCGTTCGATGATGGAACGTGTCGAAAAAATAGTGATTATCGATTCGATCGAAGTTTCCAAAAATGATTTTCAGCAGGCAATCGTGCTTAATGCCTCGTCGGGCAAAATAGAGCGCGGTCTGTCGATAGCCAGCGGACCCAAAGCGGTCGACAACTCCACCTCCTATATTGTTGAGGATGGAAGCACCGTCTATATGGTAACCGACGGGTCTGACGGCCATTCCACCCTCACAGCCATCAACCAGCTTGCTGACGACACATGGGAGGACTCAGGTTTTAACTTCTCTGATCTCGGCGAAGGTGGAGATGTAAATTTCCCGTTTCTCATGTCTGACGGCGTGACCCTCTATTTTGCCAACAACGGCGAAAACTCCATTGGCGGATATGACCTTTTTGTAAGCCGTCGCAACGGTGACAGCTTTCTCCAACCTCAGAATCTCGGTTTCCCCTATAATTCCACCGCCAACGACTATCTCCTCGCTATTGATGAGGAAGCCGGAACCGGATGGCTTGTTACCGACCGTAATAATCCCGGAGGAGAAACAGTGACCATATATCGTTTCATACCCTCCGACATGAGAGTCAACTATCCGTCTGATACTCCTGACCTTATCGACAAGGCTCTCGCCCGCAACTACAAGTCGACGATGGACTCCTCGACCGACTATTCCGAAAAACTCCGGCTTCCTCAAAACTCGGGCGACGCCTCGACCCCCTCATTCAGCTTCGCCATGCCGGGCCATAAAATCTATCACTCACTCAACGACTTCAAGTCGCGCACAGCCCGGTCGGCCATGACCCACTATCTCTCGGCTGAGATCGAATATCGCAAGGCTTGTGAAAATCTCGCACAGCTCAGAGCCTCCTATGCTTCTGGCAACAAATCTGACGGCGGTCGCATAGCCATGCTTGAGCAATCACTGCCCGGAATGCGCGCCGAACTTGCCCGTCTGCGCAACGAAATTGTCAGAGCCGAAAACCCCGATCTCTGATCCCCCTCTTACCTCTTACCTAACCTTAACCGTTTCCAATAGTGACATCTTTTCTTATTGCACTCGCCGTGCTTATCGGCGGATATTTTATCTATGGCTCCGTAGTTGAACGGATCCTGAAAGTTGACCCTTCGCGTGAAGTGCCGGCTACACGACTTCGTGACAATGTCGACTATATGCCAATGCCAACATGGAAAGTATTTCTAATTCAGTTTCTTAACATTGCGGGACTTGGTCCGATATTCGGCGCTATAATGGGCGTCACTTTCGGTCCCGCCGCTTTTTTATGGATAGTATTGGGCACAATCTTTGCCGGTGCAGTTCATGATTTTGTCAGCGGCTATGTGTCTTTGCGCAGCGATGGCGCCTCACTCCCCGAAATCGTGGGTCAACAGCTCGGTTTGCCTGTGCGTCAGGTCATGCGAATATTCTCGGTAGTGTTACTTCTGCTTGTAACCGCCGTTTTCGCCTATACTCCCGCCCAGCTTATAGCCTCGCTTACTCCCGCCGCCCTCAATGCCGATTTCTGGCTCATTGTGATTTTCGCCTATTATATCCTCGCGACAATTCTTCCGATCGACAAAGTAATAGGCAAATTCTATCCGGTGTTTGGCTTTGCGCTGCTGTTTATGGCAGTAGGCATAATGGCTGTAATGATGTTTTCGCCCGATGTGTCGCTCAACATCAACCTTCTCGATGCCGCCACCAACCACAGTCCCGACCCCTCTCTGCGCCCCATTTTCCCAATGATGTTCGTGAGCATTGCCTGTGGAGCAATTTCCGGATTCCATGCCACCCAGAGCCCCATGATGGCCCGCTGCCTTAAGAACGAGCGTCTTGCCCGACCGGTGTTCTATGGTGCGATGGTAGCCGAAGGCATTGTGGCACTCATCTGGGCTGCCGCAGCCATAGCTTTTACAGGAGGTTATGAAAATGTCTCGGACTACATGTCGTCTCACAGTGGGGGCGCCGGTACACTTGTTTCAGACATCTCAATCACCTGGCTCGGCACATTTGGCGGCATACTTGCCATTCTCGGTGTGGTGGCTGCTCCCATCACCACCGGCGATACTGCCCTCCGCTCCGCCCGACTCATCGTGGCCGACTTCATGCATGTAAAGCAGGTTAAGCTGGTCAAACGCCTGATTGTGGCAATCCCCCTCTGCGCAGTCGTGGCTTTTCTCATGATGATAGATTTCAATGTTTTGTGGAGATATTTCGCATGGAGCAATCAAACTCTTGCCACATTCACGCTATGGGCCGTGACAGTTTACCTTGCCCGACACAAAGCCAACTATCTCATAACGCTCATCCCCGCCATGTTTATGACAATGGTGAGTGTCAGCTATCTGCTCATGGCTCCCAGCCCTGAAGGATTCGGATTGCCCCTTATCCTTTCGCTCTGTATCTCAGCCGCCGTAGCCCTCGGACTCACAGCCCTGTTTGCCTCGAAAGTTAAATCACTCTCAGCTTCGGCCGCCCTTCCGCAACCCGAAGCCTCACACTGATACTCAGAGCAGTTCTAAAAAAACGAGAATTTCAATTCGCAATGAAAAAACTTCTCACCACCCTCTCGCCCGGCGGAAACTACACGCTTCATTCCCACACTCAGTTCTGTGACGGCCGTTTCACTATGGCTGAATTTGCCCAGGCTGCGGTCAAAGAAGGAATGACCTGCTATGGTTTCTCCCCCCATTCTCCCATCCCTATCCAGTCACCCTGCAACATGCTTGCGGAGAATGTGCCCGCCTATATTGCCGAGATCGAGAGGCTGCGTGAAATCTACGGCGACAAAATAGATCTCTACGCTTCGATGGAAATAGACTATCTGTCGGAATCATGGGGTCCGTCGATACCCTATTTCCAATCGCTCGGACTTGACTATGCCATCGGTT
>JAIDXU010000044.1 GCA_029058455.1 Paramuribaculum sp. | reverse complement strand
ATCATTTCCTTGCATTCCCTTCTCGGGATTCAGAAGGATCTTAATCACTTCTATCTCATTATTCCATGCAGCCTGTCTGTTCTCGGGCAATTCCCAAAATCGGGAAAGCATTTCAATCTGGGATTCGATAGTTCTGTTGAAGTCTTTGGTTCGGAAACTGGTTGTTCCCAGACTCCAGCAAAATCCTTTATATGCTATTTCCACTTTATCAATCAAATTTAGTAGTTGGTGATGAGAACCTCATCGGCTATGGGGTGACGATCTTTAGTGTGATAGTTTGAGTTGGAATAATTGTAATCAAGGTGATGGCATATATAACCGGGACGGTCACTCAACCATGCTTCCAATAGTTCGTTATGCTTACCCTTGCTTGAAAGAAGATTGGAGAGCGCAAATCGTATGTTTCTTTCGTTTAACCTGTCCAACTCGTTATACAATCTCAGCTCCATCTCTCTCGACCATCCCCCGTTTTCGTTATAACTCGCGCAGGTTATGAGATAGGGAGGATCAGCATACACAAAATCTTCCTCATAGAGAACATCGAAGTCAAAGTCAGTGAAATTAACCGATGAGAACATGGGTTGAAGATTTTTAAGACGCATGACAAACTCCTCAAGTTTGACTCTCATCTTGGAGTTGAAATCTCTTTTGCCTACCGGCAGGTTAAATTCTCCTTTCGAATTAAACCTTATCTGATTGTTGAATGAATAAACGATTGTGACATAAAGGAGAATATTGTAATAGAAGCCTTCGTCGTCAAGCCGGTTGAGATCGGAGCGCATGTTGAGAAACGACTGGCGGTTATAGTTGCCAAGGCCCTTTCCACTGTCACAGCCATAGAACTGATAGCCATATAAGCTCGATTCCGACAATCGGTATTTTGCAATCACCTCGCTGATGGTTTTCATTATATCCGACATATCGCTATCGCGGAATGTTTCGAGAAGCGATACAAGCCTTCGGTTAATGTCATTAAACCATACTCTCTCACACCTGACATTAGCGCCTACCGAGCCTCCGCCACAAAAAAGGTCGACAAATGTGGCGATATTTCTCGGAAAGAGAGGTAGAATCTGAGGCAGCAACCGAAACTTGCCTCCGGTATAGTTGAGCGGAGATTTTACAAGTTTCATAAGTTGCAGGTGCACAAAAACAGACGTTCCCTATTGTCGGTAAAATCAGATTTACCGGCGGTAAACGCTCTGTAGGGTTGTGAAAAAATCTCTACAGTGCCTTTGGCACTTAGAATGTTGATTATATCCTCATCAGATATTCTCGCGTTCGATCGGTCATCGCCCTTTTTAGCCATATTATTATAAGATAGCAGAATATAGCGGGCGTTAAGATTGTTGACAAGATCGGCAAAAGCATCCGAGGCCTTTTTAGTGCAATAGGCACTTTTAAGCGTCGACCTGTCCATCTTTCGGGCCACTCCGAAAATCTCCGGTTTTTCCCATCGCGCCACATTCTCCGGAAGATGATATGTGTCGCAATACTGACGGGAATTATATGGCGGATCAAGATATACAACGTCGGCCTCCACCCGGGGAGCCAATTGATTTATATCCTCGTTATAGCAACGGTTGTCGGGATTATTATCGTGAGAAGCTTTCGGGAAACATAATTCGAGCCGGGAGGTGAATGAGGCTCCTTTACGATAAGCGTCATAGTGACCGCATGTCTGAGCGATACGGTCCATGGCGTAGAGCAATGAGGTGAGCAGCAATGATTTCTCCCTGAAATTTATACTTCCGCCGGCAAACTCATCCTCTATGCGCTGACGTATATAACCTATGCGGCGGCAGTCGTCAGCACTGAAATAGGTGTCGGCGAAGTTTTCAGACATATAGTTGTCTTCCGTCACCTCAACGGCATTAAACTCCGAGAGCAATTCCCTGACCGAAGCCTCATTATAATCCTCAGCCCCCAACCACGCAAAGTTGGCGATATAATTACTGTATAATATATCGTTGGTTATAATCGCGCACTCGTTCTGAAAAGCCGATGAAACCGCTCCTGTGCCGGCAAAAAGATCGGCAAAAATATTCACATTTTCGCAATGGGCGTTGACCGTTTCCCTGATAAACGGCAGTAAACGGTATTTGTTACCCAAATATCTGCGGTTGTTAATGCGGATATCGGGCAGTGAGGGCTGATGTGATAGCGCATTTCCGGTGATCTTACTCATAAAACTGCGCTATTTTACCCACAGAAGGGGGTTGAGTTTGGTACGTTCATGCCTCAGCTCGAAGTGGAGAATGGTACGACCGTTATCGTCGGGATCGCTGAATATGCGCCCGAGTTTACGGCCTGTCTCCACTTTGTCGCCTTTGGCCACATAAATCTGCGATAGGTTGGCATAAAGAGAGATATAATCGCCATGTCTCAGCATTACGATTGTGCCATAGCCGGGAAGCTTAAACACCGCGCTGACCTCGCCGTTAAACACTGCGCGGGCGTCAGAACCCTGAGCCACCTCGATGTCAATTCCGGCATTGTCGGTCTCGACATACTGCAGTTCGGGATGTTTCTGTCGGCCGAATCCTCTTACGATAGTATATCTTCCGGCCACGGGAAATAACAGACGGCCCTTATTGGCTTCAAACGATCCGTTGAGTTTGCGTGTAGCGTCAGCAGTGCCTCCCGGTTTGGGAGAGGAAGCTGCAGGTTTGGCCGGTTGAGGTACCGGGGTTGACTGCGCTACAGACTTCGTGTCTTTTGCTCCGGCATCATTTTTCTTAGTCTGCGTTTCTTTTTTCCTACGAGCCTCAGCCTCGGCTTTGGCCTGAGCCTCGCGACGCTCGCGCTCGATACGCTCCTGTTCAAGCGCTATGAGTCGGTCAAGTTCTCTATCGAGCGCAGCAGCCCGCTGCTGCCTCTCGGCCTGAAGTTTCTTGAGTCCGGCACCCTCTTTTTTGAGTTGAGCAACCAGCTTGTCGGTATCCTCCTGCTGACGGGCGAGATGGGCGTGGGCCGACTGCAACTGCGAGACCTGTTTTGACAGCAACATGCGCGAAGCTGCCAACTCATCACGCTGACGGGCAACCTGCTCTCTCAGCTGACTCATTTCATCACTGCGGCGATTGCGCCATTTGGCAAATGAACGTATGTATCGCGACCGGGCATAGGCCTGCTTGATTGAGCCTGACGAGAATATCAGCATGACAGGTGAAATTCTCAATCCGGCCCGTTGCTGAGAGCGCAAAGCCTCGATATAGCTCGTTCTCAATCGCTCAATATGATTGTCAATAGCCTCTACCGAGTCATTTTTCAAAGCTATCGACTTGCTGAGCGAATCAACAGAGCCGACCATGCGGTTGATGTCGGTTTTGAGAGTCGACATTTCGGCGCTGAGCGTATTAAGTTTATTAAGAGAGCGCTGTGTTTCCTCGAGGTTTAGGGTAATCTGGCGCTTACCTTCGCTGAGATTTTTTTTAAGGTCTTTCTGCTCACGTTTCACCTGCTCGATGGTCTTGCCCGAAGTCTTGGTCTTGCGGGGCGACGCCTCTGTGCTCACAGCTATTGCTGCAAGTGAAATCATGATAATCAGAAATTTGGAAATGCGACCCATTTAAAAAGTGATAATGTGATAAGGAGAGGTTGCGGCTGTTTTATCTCAGAGCTTCGGCAGCCTTTAGCAGAGATTGAAAATCCATTTTGGTATAATTGGCCGGAATTGAAAAGGGTTTAGGCTTGACCTCGTCATTCCATTTCGCTTTTGCAAAATTCCACTCAAGCGACACATTAAGCGGTCTATTCTTAAGCGTTAGCGGCACTGACACGAGCGAAGCCATCATGCCTTTTGAGCCGGCCGGAGCTTCCGTAAAGTCAGAACAGGTTATCCTAACCACATCACGCCCGTGAGGAGTGATGTCAAGCGAACTCAGAGTCATGGTTTCGGGAGCGATGTTAAAGACACATTCTCCATAATTGAGATCCACTTTCGGTTTAAGAGTCATAGGATTACCCTTTGAAATCTGAAAATTACGGCTGTCGGCCACCGACAGTGAGTTGGCACCTGGCAAAAATACCCGGCCGAGCAAAAGATCCTCAAAGTTACTGATGTTGAGCGGTAACTGCCCTATCAATGACGCAATATCGACATCAAGATAACGCTTGTTATATTTGTCGCAAACCACTATGGCAGTATCGGTTATATCGGCTACCGCCACCTCAATGCCCATGAATCGCATGGATAGATTAACCGACTGAGCCCTGCGGAATGTTGCCACTCCACCCACCGATAAATTCTGGGCGCCTGACAACCGGAGGGTAAAAGGCACCTGCAGCGCCTCCCATGAAGGGTTACGTTCCACAATTCCTTCGAAACTGCGGCTTACTGAAGAGACGCTTCCAAGAGCATCTTTATGCGACTTACACCCCGTGGGGAGCATAAGCAGACACAATGTAGCCGAAAGAATAAGGAGTGAGGAAAAATATAGCTTTCTTAATGAATTCATTGCGGGAAATATGTTTTATGGTTCACCTTGCGTTGAAGCAGCTCATTGTCAGGT
>JAIDXU010000043.1 GCA_029058455.1 Paramuribaculum sp. | reverse complement strand
ATGCGGCATTGTGCGCCTACGGCGCTTAACCCAACATTGGCATATCAGCCCGCTACGCGGGCGCTATCTCGGGTTGGAGTTTAGATTATGCTTGTTTCGCGATTATTTTGTAATTTTGCATCGTGATTCATAAAGAGTCACCTGCAAATGGACAAAAGATTCACTTACTATTCACACACCTGTCCCTTCGTGATGAACTGGGGCTTTCTTGAAAACTGGAAGAGCACCGCTCCGCTTTTCTGACCATAGGCATTTCGGTCGATATGCCACTTGTGCCCGTATGCTTTTCCCGGGCATTCAGATTTTTCCACATTACAGATAGTTTACAACATTTACCCTATGAACAATCTTCGATTGCTCGCGGGGCTGCTGTGTGCGGCCTCCGCAATCTTTGGGGATACGGTGGGCGCGCAGACAGTCGTGACGCTCGAAGAGATTTTCGAGTCGGCCGAAGCCAACAGTGCGCAGCTCCGTAGCCTCTTCTCGGCCCAGAAGGAAGCCGCCGGAGAAATAAGCGTGTCTAAGAGCGGGCGCCTTCCGGATATAAATGCGACACTGTCGGCAAGCTATATCGGCAATGGTTTTACCACCCGCAGAGATTTCTCTGACTATCAGACTGCAGAAATCCCCCATCTCGGCACGGGTCTCTCAATCAACATCAGTCAGCCTGTCTACACCGGCGGATCCATAACATCTGCCATAGAGATGGCAGAGCTCAAGAATATTGCGGCGAGATTTGCCACAGACCTGAAGCGCAACAACATACGGTTTGAGCTGACAGGATTTTACCTTGACATCTATAAATGCGCTAACCTCAGGAGAGTGGTGGAAAGCACCATCTCTGCGGCAGAGATGGTGCTTGAGGAGATGAGAGCCCGGTTTGAGCAGGGCACCGCTCTGCAGAACGATATCACCCGCTATGAACTTCTGCTTGAAAATCTAAATCTTGAGCTGGTGAAGCTCGACAATACTCTCGCTATACTCAACAATAATCTGGTGACTATCGCGGGGCTGCCTGACAAAACGGTCGTGATACCCGACTCCACTATCCTCGCCCGCTCTCTGCCACACGAAAGCGAGATGTGGTGGCGCGAGGAGGCACTGGCTTCATCTCCATCGCTCCAACTTGCCCGCAACGGAGTGGAATTCAGCCGCACTGCCGAGAAACTAACCGCGGCCGACCGCCTGCCGAAAATCGGACTTCAGGCCGGATGGACCATAGATGGTCCGATACTTGTGGAGGTGCCGCCAATCAACCGCAATCTCAGCTACTGGTGGGTAGGACTTGGGGTGAGCTACAATCTCTCCTCTCTGTTCAAGACCAACAAATCCATAGCAAAAAGCCGTGTGGCCACCCGCCACGCCATCGACGAGCTTGGGGCTGTCTGCGAAGGGGTGGAGCTGGCCGTTAGAGCCGACCACATAAAATATCTCGAAGCATACGAAGAGCTAAAAACGCGGGAAAAGAGCGTGGAGCTGGCCGAACGCAACTACAATATCACCGCAACCCGCTACTCGGCCGACATGGCTCTCATCACCGATATGCTCGATGCGGCCAACTCACGACTTGACGCCCAGCAGCAGCTCGTCAACGCAAAAATCAACATCATCTATTATTATTACCGTCTGCTTTTCACAGCCGGCAAAATCTGACAGTCATGAAACATCATTCGAAAAAGATATTATCCTATATCATCACTCTTGCCGTAATAATCATCGCTGCCGTATGGATAGGAGGAAAATTCATCCGTCTGGGCAATGTGGAATTTACCGACAATGCCCAGGTGAAACAACAGATTGTGCCGGTCAACAGCCGTGTGCAGGGTTTCATAAAGGAGATTAGGTTCAATGAATATGAACCTGTGAGAAAAGGGGATACCTTAGTGATAATCGACGATGCCGATATGCGGCTCAATGTGGCCAGGGCCAGAGCGGACTATGCCAATGCTCTCGCAGGGCGTTCGGTGGCCGACCGGTCGGTAGAATCGGCTTCGGCCAATGTAGCCGTGAGCGACGCTTCTATCGCCGAGGCCAAGGTGTTGATGGACAATGCTGCAACCGAACTGAGCCGCTATGAGCAGCTTCTTGCCAAGGATGCCGTGACCCGTCAGCAATATGACCGTGCGAAGACCGACTACGACGCCAAGAAGGCACGCTACGATATGCTTGCAAGGCAGCGCAGAGCCACATCGTCGGTGGTAGACATCAACCGTCAGCGCATCTCGCAGTCGGAGGCCGGAATAGAACTCGCCAAGGCTCTGCTCGAAACCGCCGAGCTCAACCTCAGCTACACCGTGATTCTCGCCCCATGCGACGGCTACACCTCACGCAAAGAGATTCAGGTGGGTCAGCTCGTACAGCCTGGCCAGACACTGCTCGATATCGTGGATTCATCAGACATCTGGGTGACAGCCAACTATAAGGAGACCCAACTACACCATATCGCCCCTGGTGCAGAAGTAGAAATAGAG